>NZ_LUFI01000083.1:0-14987 GCF_005281675.1 Sphingobium sp. MP9-4
CGCCACCGGCGCGGCATCCGGCGCAGCGGGCGCCAGCGCCAGCACCGCCGGCTGGCCCTGATCGGCGCCGTTGACGGTAACGCCCATCAGCGCGGCGACGCGCTGCGGCGCCAGTGCCGGGTCGGCCATGCCGGCCCATTGGGCAATACGCTGATTGGCGGCAAGCGGCGCCAGATCAAGCCCGGCCACCAGGCGCGCATCCTTCCAGCGACCGGCCAGCGCATAGGCATAGGCTAGGTTCTGGCGGGTGCGGGCATTGGCCGACGGATCCTGGATCGCGGCGGACAGGATGCGGACGCCTTCTGTCGGATCACCGGCCATCGCCAGCGCCAGGCCATAATCGCCCGCCGGCACATTGTCGGTATTGGCGGCCAGCAGATCGCGCGCGGCGTCATTCTTGCCCAGCGCCACCTCGACCAGCGCCAGGCTGACGATGGTGCGCGAATCGCGGTTGCCCAGGGTCATCGCGTCGGTGAAGGCCGTCTCGGCCGAAACGAAGCGGCCATCCAGCACATAGGCACGGCCCAGCAACTGGCGATATTGCGCATTGTCGGGCGCCGCCTGCACGGCCGCTTCCGCTGCCTGCACCGCTTTTGCGCCGTCACGATCGGCCAGCGCCTTTTCCGCAGCCTCGGCCGGCTTGCCGGGATTGGCGTGCTTGACCGCCGCCGAACGCGGATGGAATGCCGCGCCGGTGCAGCCGACCATCGTCGTCGCCACCATCAAGGAGGAAACGGCCGCCTTGCCAAATGCCGTTCGTTTCATGACCTTACCCACCTATAATCAAAGATCGCCGCGTCAGTGCGGCAATTGCTGGGCAAGCCGATCAATCTCGGGCAGCCCTTCGAGGAAAGCATCCAGTGCTTCGGTAACAACTTGTTGCGCCGACCGGCCGGTCACCGCCGCCGCCAGACGCAGCTTGAGATGACGGCTCGCGTCCAGCCGCAGCGTGAAGGCCGCCTTGCGTGCGTTGTCGACCGCCATCGCCTTGGGCGGCGCGGCGCGCACCGACGCCGGCTTTGCCCGCATCGGCTTGGCAGCCATCACCAGTTCGGCCGGTTCCGGCTCGGCTTCCACCGTCTCGGGCAGAACGACCTGTGCCACGCGCTCGGCCAGTTCCTCGCGTTCGGTCACGACCGCCGGCACCGGAACCGGCGCGAGCACCGTGGTCATCGGCGTCAGGCCGGTGGCAACGGGCGCGGTCGGCGCGGCAGGCTCGTCATCGTGCATCGGCACGTCGAAACCCATGTCGTTCCAGCCCAGATCATCGGACACCATGCCGGCATTGCTCGGGCGACCAAAGCCCAGCATCGGGCGGCGCATCGCCGGCGTGGCCGCGCCCTTGCGCGCCAGCAGGCCGGACGTCAGGGAAGCGATCGGTTTGGCTTCAGCCATGATAGCCCCCTTTTCTTACTGCACGACGCGGCGGCCGAAGCCACCACCGGCGGGACGCGAAGCGGCGGCGGTGCCGACGCTGTTCTGGGGCACGGAAAAGACCGTGCGGCGGAAATTCTTCTCGAGGCGATCGGAGATATAGCTCCACAGCCCGGTCACTTCGGCGGCCGACTTGCCCTTGGGATCGACCTCCATCACCGTGCGGCCGTCGATCATCGAGGCGGCGAAATCGGTGCGATGGTGCAGCGTCACCGGCGCCACCGTGCCATGCTGCGACAAAGCGACAGCGGCTTCGGAGGTGATGCGCGCCTTGGGCGTCGCGGCATTGACGACGAAGATCAGCGGCTTGCCGGCGCGCTCGCACAGGTCGACCGTGGCACCGACGGCGCGCAGGTCATGCGGGCTCGGGCGGGTCGGCACGACGATCAGTTCGGCAACCGAAATCACGCTCTGGATCGCCATGGTAATCGCCGGCGGCGTATCGATCACGGCCAGCTTGAACCCCTGCTGGCGCAGAATTTCGAGATCGGCGGCCAGCCGCGCAACCGTGGTCTGGGCAAAGGCGGGATATTCGGCCTCGCGCTCGTTCCACCAGTCGGCCAGCGAACCCTGGGGATCGATGTCGATCAGCACGACCGGACCGGCCCCGGCCAACTGGGCCTGTACGGCCAGATGACCGGACAGGGTCGTCTTGCCCGATCCGCCTTTTTGCGATGCCAATGCCAATATGCGCACGCGCCTTCCCCCAGGTAAATCCAGTTCCGAAACGATTTGGCATGGCGCCGCCTAAAATTCGGTTAACTGATCTGGCAACCTTGTTGAGGATCACCTATCCCCGGTTTCACATCATGGATCCGGCAATGCTAAGAAGACGTTAACCTTGTTTGACGATAGTGCCGGACGAATATTCCGGTCTGGAGCATGGATATGAAGCCTATCTGGGGAGCCATTGCGTTCGGCACGCTGTTGACGGCCGCCTTGCCGGCGCTTGCCGATGTGAAGGCCGGCGTCGATGCCTGGCAGCAGGGCGATTATGCCAAAGCGATCACCGAATGGCGCCCGCTCGCCAATGCCGGCGATCCCGATGCGCAGTTCAATCTGGGCCAGGCCTACAAGCTTGGCCGCGGCGTTCCGGCCGACCTCAACAGCGCGGTCGACTGGTATCGCAAGGCGACGGCGCAGGGCCATGCCCGCGCCGAGGATAATCTGGGCCTGCTGATGTTCCAGCAGGGCGATCGCGCCGGGGCCATGCCCTATCTCCAGCATGCCGCCGCCCGCGGCGAAACCCGCGCGCAATATATTGTCGGCACCGCCCTGTTCAACGGCGACATGGTCGGCAAGGACTGGGTCCGCGCCTATGCGATGATGACCCGCGCCTCCGCCTCCGGCCTGCCACAGGCGACCACCAGCCTGCAGCAGATGGACAAATATATCCCCGCCGACCAGCGCAAGCAGGGCCTTGCCCTGGCCTCGTCGATGGAGGCGCAGGAAAAGAGCCTGGCCAGCGCCAGCCTGACCCTGCCGGCGACAGCGGCACAGCCCCGCCCGGCTTCTCCCGCCCCGGCACCAGCAAAGCCAGCTCCCGCACCCATGACCCAGGTCGCGGTTGCCAAGCCGCAGCCGGTCGCGCCCAAGCCGGCACCGGAGGCAGCCAAACCGGCGCCCTCCAAGCCCACGCCACCCAAGCCCGCGCCGTCCAGGATGCCGGCACCGGCTGCCGGCGGCGACTGGCGCGTCCAGCTTGGCGCGTTCGGCGACGAAGGCCGCGCCCGTGCGTTGTGGAGCCAGTTGACCCGCAAGGTCAGCGGCCTCTCCGGCTATCAACCCTATCTGGTCAAGGCCGGCAGCATCACCCGCCTTCAGGCCGGACCGATCGCCACCAGCGCCGACGCCTCGCGCCTGTGCAGCAGCATCAAGGCCGCCGGCGCGGACTGCATGCCGAAGAAGAACTAGGCACCCGAGCGCGGGCGCCTAATCCGCGCCCGCGCTCGCCAGCATCCAGGCGCGAAACCGTGCCAGTCCCGGATGGCCACCAAGCCCCGTGGGATAGACCAGATAATAGGCCTGCTCGCTCGACAAGGGGCGATCGAACGGGATAACCAGGCTGCCCGATTCCAGCTCCGGCCGGATCAGGAAGCTGGGGATCAGCGCCACGCCCGCCCCCGCCACAACCGCCTGCGCCAGCATCAGGAAATGCTCGAACGCCGGCCCCGGCGGCAACGGCCCCGCCTCGACGCCCGCTGCCGCGAACCAGCGCGCCCAGGCGTCCCGTCGCGAACTCTGGCTCAGCAGCGGCTTGCCCAGCAGATCGGCCGGCGACCGCAGCACATTGGCCGCCAGCCAGTCCGGCGCGCAGACCGGCACCATCTGTTCGCGAAACAGATAATCCTGCGCCACGCCGGGCCATTCCTCCGGCAGGCCATAATGGATCGCCGCGTCAAATTCCTCCTGCGCGAAATCGAACGGGTCGGATCGCGACGCGAAATCCACCACCAGATCAGGATGCAGCGCGCTGAGGCCCGGCAGGCGCGGCGCCAGCCAGCGCATGCCGAAACTGGGCAGGGTCGCGATCCGCAGCGCCCCCTGCGCCCGCCGCGCCGCCACCCGCCGGGTCGCCCGCCGGATGCGGTCGAGCGCCGGACGGATCTCCTCGGCATAGGCCTGCCCCGCCTCGTTCAGTTGCACCCGTCGCCCGACCCGGTCGAACAGAGGCGTCTGCAACCAATCCTCCAGCAGCGCGATCTGGCGGCTGACCGCGCTCTGGGTCAGCCCCACCTCCACCCCGGCGCGCGAGAAGCTGCCATGGGTCGCGGCCGCATCGAAACTGTTGAGCGCGCTCATCGGCGGCAGCCATTTGCGCGCCCTATCCATTCCCGTTCCGCATCAAGTGATGACAGCTCCCTATTTGCGCGACCCACCCTATCCTGCGATAAGGGCGCTGTCATCGTGGAGCGTTCTTATGTCGTCGCAGAATGAAGGAAGCATCGTCGCCCTGGTTCAGTCGGTGCTGGGCGAAGACGCCGGCAAGGCCGCACTGGACGCGCTGGCGATCGATCCCGCGCTGCTGGCGCAAAGCGGCCCGACCGTCAGTCGCGCCGCCTTTGCCATGGCGATGAACGTCATCCTGTTCCACGACCTGCTCGAACGGGTGCCGAGTGGCGCGGCCTATGTCGCCGACACGCTGGCGCGCGGCGGCCGGGTGATGTTCGACCATGGCGCGCTGCGCACCATCCGTTTTGCCGATGGGCCGACCGGCGCCCTGCCCGTTGGCGAGGATGCCTTCACCCGCATCTTCCTGCCCTTGGGCTACCGCATGGCCGCCCTCTATCCGCTCGATCGCCTCAAGATGACCGGCCGCGCCTATGTCCATGTCGACGCGCCCGAGGCGATCCCGCAATTCTTCCTGTCCGAACTGCATGTCGACCGGTTCGATCCAGAATTTGGCGAAGCGGCGACCCGCATCTTCGGCACCTCGCGCGATCCGCTCGATGCCCCGACCATCGCCCTGCTCGACCGCTATGCCGCCGGCGAACCGGTCGGCTTCGATGACGCCGCCACCGCCCTGCCTGTCATCGTCTCCGCCTTCGACCGCCAGCATGAACCGCCGGCCTTTGCCGATTATGAGCTGCTGCTCTCCCGCTCCAACGAAGCCGCCTGGATCGCGACCGAGGGCAATGCCTTCAACCATGCGACCGATCGCGTGCCCGATGTCGCCGCGCTGGCAGATCGCCTCAAGGCGGAAGACCGGCCGATGAAGCCCAAGCTGGAAATCTCCGCCACCGGCCGCGTCCGCCAGACCGCTTTCCGCGCAGACAGTGTCGAACGCCTCTTCGCAGATCGCGACCTGCGCACTGTTCCCGGCTCCTTCTACGAATTCATCAGCCGCGATATCGACCCGGATACCGGCCGGCTGGACCTGGCCTTCGACACCGGCAACGCCACCGGCATCTTCGCCATGACCAGCGCCAAGGCTTGATCGCAGCCCCGGCTTGGGGCAACGCCTCGGCAGAATTGCTGGGAGCCGCAGAGTGAACGACAAGACCATCCCGTCCTGGATATTGACCCTGGTCTGTGCCGATCGCGTCGGCATCGTCGCGGCGGTCAGCCAGTTCCTCGCCGAACGGGGCGGCTTCATCACCGACAGCCAGCAATATGCCGATCGCGAGGCCGGCCTCTTCTTCATGCGCGTCGCGTTCGAGGCGACCGACACCGGCATGCGCTTCGACACAGCCGGTCTGCGCGACGAATTTGCCGACATCGGCACCCGCTTCGCCATGGACTGGCGCCTCACTGAAGCGGCAGAACGCCCGCGCATGCTGATCGCCGTGTCGAAGGGGTCGCACTGCCTCGCCGACCTGCTGCACCGCTGGCAGACCGGCACGTTGGCGGTCGACATCATGGGGGTGGTGTCCAACCATCCCGACATGCGCCGCATCACCGAATGGCACGGCATCCCCTATCATGAGCTGCCGCTTAATGGCGACAAGGCCGCGCAGGAGGCCGCCCTGCTCGACCTGTTCGATCGCAGCCGGTCGGAATATCTGATCCTCGCCCGCTATATGCAGGTGCTGTCGGAAAATCTGGTCGATCGGCTGGCGGGCCGCTGCGTCAACATCCATCACAGCTTCCTGCCCGGCTTCAAGGGCGCCCGCCCCTATCACCGCGCCCATGAGCGCGGCGTCAAGCTGATCGGCGCGACCGCCCATTTCGTCACCGCCGATCTCGACGAAGGGCCGATCATCGAACAGGCGGTCGAGCGCGTCGACCATCGTGCCACCGCCGACGACATGATCCGCATCGGCCGCGATATCGAGGCCCAGGTGCTGGCCCGCGCCGTCGGCTGGCTCGCCGACCGACGCGTGCTGCGCAATGGCGGCAAGACGGTTGTGTTTCGCTAGGACGGCTAAGCGGCCCGACATCCGTTCGGTTCGAGCCTGTCGAGAACCCTATTACGCGCCTTCTCGACAAGCGCGAAGCCAACGGCCGTTAAAGTTCCAGCCGCGCCCAGAAATCGCCCGGCGCCAGCACGGCCTCAGCACTGCGATTGCGCTCGACGCGCGACCAGCTGCTATGGGGAATGTGGATTTGCGGGGTCTGGTCCTGCCGCTGCTGGCGGACACGAGCTTGCTTATGGGTCATCGTCTTCTCCTTTTGCGGGAGGAACACGAAACCGGGCGTTGTCGCTTGGGTACCGTGCGCTTTAGCCGTTGGTGACGCGGAGCAAGCTGACATCCTTCAAAAGCCGCGGAGCGAAACGCTCAGCACTCTATCTACCGATCCAGTTGAGAAAGGCAAAATAGCTTATCTTGTGCCGCGACCATCCGGGCTTTGCCCGGACGGCCCGCGATCAGCCCAATTGCTCAGCCAAGCCGCGCCGCCTGCCAGCGCAGATGATCGTCCATGAAGCTGGAAATGAAATAATAGCTATGGTCATAGCCTTCGCGCAGATTGAGCGTCAGGTCGATGCCCGCCGCGTCGCAAGCCGTGCGCAGCAATTCGGGGCGCAACTGCCCCTCCAGGAAGCTGTCCCCAGCGCCCTGATCCACCAGCAGCGCATCGATCCGCGCTCCATCCTCGATCAGCGCGACCGCGTCATGCTTGCGCCACGCCGCCCGGTCCGCGCCCAGATAGCCGCCCAGCGCCTTCTCGCCCCAAGGCACCTGCCCCGGCGCCACGATCGGCGCAAAGGCCGACACGGCACGATAACGATCGGGATAGGTCAGCCCGACGGTCAGCGCACCATGGCCGCCCATGCTGTGCCCCATGATCGACTGGCGATCCATGTCGGCGGGGAACTGCTCGGCGATCAACGCCGGCAATTCCTGCGTCACATAGGACCACATGCGATAATGGGCGGCATAGGGCGCCTGCGTCGCATCGACATAGAAGCCTGCGCCCAGGCCAAAGTCCCAGGCGCCGTCCGGATCGTCGGCCACGCCCTCGCCGCGCGGCGAGGTATCGGGCGCGACGAAGATCAGGCCCAGTTCCGCGCAGGCCCGGCGGAACTCGCCCTTCTCGGTCACATTGGCATGGGTGCAGGTAAGGCCGGACAGATACCAGACCACCGGCAGCTTCGTGCCGGGCGCATGCGGCGGCACGAAAACGGAGAAGGTCATCTCTGTCCCCGTCTCGCGCGAGGCATGGCGATAGACGCCCTGGATGCCGCCAAAGGCCTGATTGGTCGAAACCGTCTCCACTTGGCTCTCCCTTCCTCAGCCGATCCGATGCAGGCCGCACAGCTTGTTGCCGGCGGGATCGCGCAGATAGGCGAGATAGAGCTTGCCGAAACCGCCCTCGCGCACGCCCGGCGGATCTTCGCAAGCCGTGCCACCCGCCGCGACCCCGGCCGCATGCCAGGCATCGGCCTGCTCGGCCGATGTCATGCGGAAACCGATCGTGCCGCCATTGGCATGGCAGGCCGGCTCCCCGTCGATCGGCTTTGTCACCATGAACAGCGCGCCGTCATGCATGTAGATCAGCCGCCCCTTGTCGTCCTGCATCGCCGGCTTGCCGCCGACCGCACCGAACAGCGCGTCATAAAAGGCGCGCGAAGCGTCGAGATCATTCGATCCCACCATCACATGGCTGAACATGGTCACTCTCCTGTTGGGTTATCGGGTCAGAAGACGACGACGCTGCGGATGCTCTCGCCCGCATGCATCAGGTCGAACCCCTTGTTGATGTCCTCCAGCCCCATGACATGGGTGATCATCGGGTCGATCTCGATCTTGCCGGTCATGTACATGTCGACGATCTTGGGCACGTCGGTGCGGCCCTTGGCCCCGCCAAAGGCCGTGCCGCGCCAGTTGCGGCCCGTGACCAGCTGGAACGGGCGGGTACTGATTTCCTTGCCGGCCTCGGCCACGCCGATGATGATGCTGGTGCCCCAGCCGCGATGGCAGGCTTCCAGCGCCACGCGCATCACTTCGGTGTTGCCAGTGGCGTCGAACGTGTAGTCCGCGCCACCATCGGTCATCGCGACGATCGCGGCGACCACCTCCTCGCGGCTCATGCCCCTGGAGTTGAGGAATTCGGTCATGCCGAACCTGCGGCCCCATTCCTCACGATCGGGATTGATGTCGACGCCGATGATCTTGTTCGCACCGGCCAGGCGCGCGCCCTGGATGACGTTGAGGCCGATGCCGCCCAGGCCGAAGATCACGACATTGTCGCCCACCTGCACCTTGGCGGTGTTGATCACCGCGCCCACGCCCGTGGTCACCCCGCAGCCGATATAGCAGCTGCTCTGGAACGGCGCGTCCTCGCGGATCTTGGCCAGCGCGATCTCGGGCAGGACGGTGAAGTTGGAGAAGGTCGAACAACCCATATAATGAAAGATCGGCTGGCCCTTGTAGGAAAAGCGGGTCGTGCCGTCGGGCATCAGCCCCTTGCCCTGGGTCGCGCGGATCGCGGTGCAGAGGTTCGTCTTGCCGCTCAGGCACGACTTACACTGGCGGCATTCGGGGGTGTAGAGCGGGATGACATGGTCGCCCGGCACCAGGCTGGTGACGCCAGCCCCCACTTCGCGGACGATGCCCGCGCCCTCATGGCCCAGGATCGAAGGGAAGATGCCCTCGCTGTCGAACCCGTCCAGCGTATAGGCATCGGTATGGCAGATGCCGGTCGCCATGATCTCGACCAGGACTTCGCCCGCCTTGGGGCCTTCCAGATCGACTTCGACGATTTCGAGGGGCTTCTTCGCTTCGAAGGCGACGGCGGCGCGGGTTTTCACGGCGGGCAACTCCCATGACTGGCGTGAACGGGCGCCCCGAGGACGCCCTGTTAAAAGCATTCCCGGCGTTCATATCGGTTCCGGCAGCAATTGCCAGCCGATACCGCTGTCAAAAGGAGAGGAAAATCCAGCAGGATCCGAAAAAAACAAAGCGCATCCAGCGACTTGCATCGCCAAATGGATCGCCCTGCCTTTCCCGGTCGCGTCCTGTTTAGAAGGACACGTTGTAAATGAACCAGCCCAGGATCAGCAGGCTGCTCACCAGACAGATACGATCGCCGAAGACATCAATTCGAGACATCTGACACATCCTTCACCCAAAAGACGATCTGCGCCGCCTGTTGAGGAAGAATACATCAGATAAATGGACGTGGGAACAGCAATCTCACGACAAAACGTGCCGCCGGGGCGATGAATGGAAATCACAACATCTTGAAATTTTCGCTGCAGCGCACAGCGATCATTCAACTAATAGAACGATGCCAAAAAGCCGAATAGTGGCAGGTACTTACCGCGGTTCAGCGAAATGCTGCACCGCGGTGGCGCAGGAAGGAGGCAGTCGCCTCCTCCGGCCCGCGATAGGCTTCCTGAAACTCCGCGCTCCAATATTTCAGGTCGTCGAGGTCGATTCGCGCGCCCGATACGGCGCAGAGCACGAACTGCCCCGGCCGTACCACGTCGAAATGCGGCGTGTCATATTGCAGCACCGCCAGCCCCTGAATATCCGCTGCCATCAGTCGCCGGTCAGGATGCGGTCGACCAGCTGCTTCACGGTCGGCACGAACCCGTTCGAATAGAAGGGGTCCTGCTTGAAGCGATAGGCAGCATGGCCGGCGAACAGCAGATTCTTGTCCAGGTCGCCGCCATGGACCGATTCCTGCAGCGACTTCTGGATGCAGAAGCTGCGCGGATCAGCCAGGCGACCGGTCGAGTTGGTCTCGCTGTCCATCCAGCTGGAGAAGCTGCACTGCGACAGGCAGCCCATGCAGTCGGTCTGGTCCTTGCGGATTTCCGCCTTCTCTTCCTCGGTCACGAAGACGAGCGTGTTGTCCGGCGTCTTGAGCGCGGAGGTGAAGCCCTGACCCACCCATTCGCGCGCGCGCAGCAGGTCGCCGACCGTCACCCAGAAATTCTTGCCCTTCACGCCCGCGTCGAGCTGGTGGGTATGGTCGCCTGCCTGCTCGGTGCTGAACGGGATCTGGCGGTCCGACCGCGCTTCGAGCGAGCGCAGGAAGGGATTGCGGATCGCCGAGCTGTAGAAGCCGGTGGGCGAGAATTTGTGCAGCAGCACGTCGCCCGGTTCCAGCTGCATCAGCCGGTCCTTCCAATCCTGCGGGATCGGGCTTTCCTGGGTCAGCAGCGGACGGGTGCCGAACTGGAACATGATCGCACCCAGTTCGGGATTGTCGATCCAGTCGTTCCAGTCCTTGAGCGCCCAGACGCCGCCGGCCATGACGATCGGCACGTCGTCGGAAATGCCGCCTTCGCGCATCGTGGCGCGCAGGTCGCGCACGCGCGGATAGGGGTCCTGCGGCGCACGCGGATCTTCCGCATTCGACAGGCCGTTGTGGCCGCCGGCCAGCCAGGGATCTTCATAGACCACCGCGCCCAGCCATTCCGATGCCTTGGAATAAGCGCGCTTCCACAGCGCGCGGAAGGCCCGGCCCGACGACACGATCGGCAGATAGCTGACATTGTAGGAGGCAGCGATTTCGCTGAGCTTGTAGGGCATGCCCGCGCCACAGGTGACGCCGGCGACCATGCCCTTGGTCTTTTCCAGCACGCCGTGCAGCACGCGCTGCGCACCGCCCATTTCCCACAGCACGTTGATGTTGATCGCGCCCTTGCCGCCGGCAATCTCATAGGCGCGCTTCACCTGCTCGACGGCACCGTCGATGGCATAGGCGATCAGTTCCTCATGGCGGTCGCGGCGGGTGCGGCCATGATAGATTTGCGGGATGATATTGCCCATGGAGTCATAGCTGTCGGCATTGACCGCCGATACCGTGCCGATGCCCCCGGCAGCCGCCCAGGCGCCCGAACTGGCATGGTTGGAAACAGCAACACCCTTGCCACCTTCGACCAGCGGCCAGACTTCACGGCCACCATAGACGATGGGTTTCAAACCCTTGAACAACGACTTCTCCCGCGAAATGAACCGGCCTCCCCAGACCGGTTGAAATGTCGTCCTATAACAGTTTTTGTCAGGGATGACGAACTGTAGGGCGCCCTAGCGCAAAATGTGGGGGCTGGCCAGAGCCTCGCCATATAATGCGGCATAGGCGTCAACCATGGTCTTTTCGTCATAATCGCGCTGCGCCCGCGCCCGGTTTGCCGCCCCCAATGCGGCGCGCAATTGCGGGTCGGCGGCCAGCGTCCCGAGCGCGTCGGCCAGCCCCTGCTCGTCCGCCGCGACGAAGGGGCGGTTGGCCGGCGCGACCATATTGGCGACGTCGCCGACATCGGTCGACGCCACCGGCAGTCCGGCCGCCATCGCCTCAACCAGCGAGATCGGGAACTGCTCGCTGTCCGACGACAGGGCAAAAATGTCGAACAGGCCGATGAAGCGCCAGGGGTCGGTCATGAACCCGGCCAGACAGATATCGTCCAGCCCCTGCGCCGCCGCCTCGGCCAGGATCGCGTCGCGCTCCGGCCCCTCGCCCACCACCACCAGTTGCAGCCGTTCGCGATGGGCGGCCACCGCGCGCACCAGCCGGGGAATATTCTTGACCGCGCGCAGCCCTGCCAGCGTGCCGACCAGCAGCTTGCCCGGCGTGCGCACCAGACCCGGTATCGCATCCGGTGTCGGTGCCTGCGCATAGCGCGCCACATCGATGCCGTTGCGGATCAGATGCACCTTGCCCGCCGGCTGCTTCCACGCCTGATGCGCGATCCGCTCCAGCCGGGCCGACGGCACCACCAGCGCCTGCGCCCGGCCCAGCGCCATGCGCCGATAGAGATTGCGCTGCGGCTTCAGCCCCGCCGCCTCATCGGCGTTGAAGCCATCCTCATGATGGATCAGCGGCGGCAGGCGCATCGACCGGGCGAACAGCCGGTGCGCCATCACCCCGTCCATCGCCCCCCAATTATAGCCCAGCACCAGGTCATAGCCGGACAGGAACTGCGCGATCGCACGAAACCGTGCCAGCCCCGGCCGCCCGGCAAAGGGCGGCGCAGCGGGAAAATCGACCGGCACCTGTGGCGCGATCGCGCTGCGGGCACCCAGCGCCTCGGGCGCAGCGCTGACGATGCTGTGCCGCGCCTTGTCGCCCCAGATGTTCATCAGCCGGATCGCGCGGGCTTCCTTGCCGCCCAAAGTAAAACTGCCATGGATATGCAGGATGCGCGGCGGCTCGCCCCGCCTCACGCCGCCGCCATCAACCACGCAGCACGCGTTCCAGCAGGCGGTCGATCCCGGCCGCCGCCTCCGGCTCGTCCAGTGCCGGCGCATGGCCGACATCAGGCACCGTCACCAGTTCCGCGCTTGCCCCCACCTCGCGCGCCATCCGCTCCGCCGTCGGCGCGCTCAACAGGTCCGATCGGCCGCCACGCAGCAACAGGGTCGGAATGCCCTGAAACGCCGCCATCACCGGCCACATGTCGACACCCGCTTCGCCGCCCGGCGCGCGCAGCGGCTCGGCGATGCGCATGTCATAGTCGAGCACGATCCGCCCGCCGCTGTTCAGCCGATAGAGGCGCTTGGCCATCGCCAGCCACTGCTCCAGCCCATAGGCCGGATAGACATCGCCATTCGCTTCCTCCAGCGCGCGGGCCGCATGGACCCAGCTGGGGTGCGACTGACCCACGCCGACATAGCCGCGAATCCGGTCCAGCCCCGCCTCGTCCAGCGTCGGGCCGACATCATTCAGCACCGCGCCGGCCAGCCATTCGCGATGGGTCGCGGCGATGAGCATGGTGATGATCCCGCCCAGCGACGTGCCGACCGCCACGAAGCGGGTGATCGCCAGGTCCGCCAGCAACCGGCCGATATCCTGCAAATAGGTGAGCGGCACATAGCTCATCGGATCCTTGGCATAGGCGCTTTCCGCGCGCCCCCGCATATCCGGGCAGATCACCCGCCACTCGCCCGCCAGCCGCTGCGCCAGCGGCTCGAAATCGCGCGCATTGCGGGTCAGCCCCGGCAGGCACAGCACGGGCGGCCGCCCGTCCTCGCCGCCCGCATAGTCGCGATAATGCAGCCGCAGTCCGTCCGGGGACCACCAATATGCGTCACTATAGCCGGTCAAGCTTGATCCTTCCGCCCATGCTCCCCCATATCGCCGCATGGACAACAAGCCGCAAGCCGCCAATTACAGCCCCGCCACGGAAATCACCGCGCTGATGCCCGACATCGCCGATCCGGTGCATGCTGCGGACTTTCCGCAGACCCTGTTGCGGTTCCGCAATGATCGCGCCGCCGCCACCATCGGCCTCGATCATCTGAGCGACGCCGAATGGATAGCCCATTTCGGCCGCTTCGCGCCCCTGCCCGACAACCTCCCCCAGCCGCTCGCCCTGCGTTACCATGGCCATCAGTTCCGCCATTATAATCCCGATATCGGCGACGGCCGCGGCTTCCTCTTCGCCCAGATGCGCGACGCGGACGGCCGCCTGCTCGACCTTGGCACTAAGGGATCGGGCCAGACCCCCTATAGCCGCTTTGGCGACGGGCGCCTGACGCTCAAGGGCGGCGTGCGCGAGATTTTGGCGACCGAGATGCTGGAGGCGCTGGGCGTCAACACGTCGAAGACCTTCTCGATCATCGAGACCGGCGAGGCGCTGGAGCGCAATGACGAGCCATCCCCCACGCGCGGCGCGGCGATGGTCCGCCTCAGCCATTCGCACATCCGCATCGGCAGCTTCCAGCGCGCCGCCTATATCGAGGATAATGCGCTGCTCGAAAAACTGACAGACTATGCCCTCACCCGCCTCTATGGGGAGCAGCCCGGCGACAACCCGCCCGCCCAACTGCTCGGCCGCGTGGTCGATCGCACCGCCGACCTTGCCGCCAGCTACATGGTCGCCGGCTTCGTCCATGGCGTGCTCAACAGCGACAATATCAATGTCACCGGCGAAAGCTTCGACTATGGCCCCTGGCGCTTCACGCCGCTCTGGGACGCTAATTTCATCGCCGCCTATTTCGACCATGCCGGCCTCTACGCCTTCGCCCGCCAGGCCGAGGCGATCCACTGGGATGTCGCCCAGCTCGCCGTCTCGCTGCGTCCGCTCAGCGAAGCGCCGCCGCTGATCGAACAGCTCGAACGCTTCCCCACCCTCTATGCCCAGGCGATGCAGCGCCGCTTCTGCTGGCGCCTCGGCGTCCAGCCAAGCACGGACAGCGCCGCCATGACCGAAACCGCCGTGCGCGCGATGATGACCACCGCGACGCCGATCGATATCTTCTTCCACGACTGGCGCGGCGGCACGCCCCGCAATCCGGCGCGTTACAGCGAACCGATCTGGGCCGAACTGCGCGACACGCTGGCCGACCACCCGCCCATCCCTGGCGCCCGCGACCACGCCTATTGGTCGGACGAAGCCCCCTGCTCCATGCATATCGACGAGGTGGAAGCGATCTGGAGCGCGATCGACCAGTCCGACGACTGGTCCCCGCTCCACGCCAAGGTCGCCGCCATCCGCCGCATGGGCGAGGCGCATGGGGCAGCGCCCGCACTGCCGTAAGAAAGGCCCAGACCCGGCAAAGCAAGTGTCACCACACCTGATCGCGTGGCGGAATGGGGTGGGAACAAGACATAGCCCCTCCCTTCCAGGGAGGGGTTGGGGTGGGTTGCGAGCGTAGCGAGCTTCTGCCCTATCGACCGTAGACCGCCGCTACGCGGCGCACCCACCCCCGGCCCCT
>NZ_LUFI01000084.1:0-13645 GCF_005281675.1 Sphingobium sp. MP9-4
TGAAGCCTCTTCGCGTTGCAACACGGAAATGATCTTCGCATAGGCACGAGCCAAATCCTCGTGTCTGGCTCTGATCGCAGGATTCTCCGCAAGCTCAGCATGCTTCAACTCGGCCAACCTCCGGCGGTTAAGATAGTCGAACCGACCCATGGCCATATTCATCGTGCTGACGGCGGATGGTGGCGGGCCACATGCGACCGGGAGCGTGTGACAGAACCTTCAATCAGCTTACCCTTCATTAAAACGCGAAGTGCATCGGCATCCCGTGGGTCAAGCAGAACGATCCGCACGCCGCCAGAGTCGAGCGCTTCGAGAACCGAAATCCTGAAGCCGTTTTTTTGGCAGACCAGCCGCACGGCGTCGGCTGATTCCATGATGTTCATGGCCCTGCTCATATCCGCTCCCCCCGCTGCTCGTTCAAAGCGAAAGGGGCTGAACCATCGGGACGCTGCGATCGATAGGGGTGCACATGCTCCCGAATGCGCTGCGCATAACCGTTGGCCAAACGCTGATGCGCATGGGAGGCAGCCCGGCAATGCGCGCTTTGGGCACGCAGCAACTCTTCCTGCTCGCGCTTGAGCAAATAATTTAGATCTTCCACGGATGGGCTCCCTCAGCTGGCAAGCGGGAGCACGTTGGTCTCTCTGTCACGGCGAATGCTTGCAGCAAATTTCGCGCAATAATTGTGTTTATCAAATAATATTCTCAAAGTCCATGATTTAATTTATAAATCACATGAAAAACCTTAAGAATTATTGGATCGACATAGCAACGATATTTTATAAAATATAATGCATGATATTTGAGATCAAATATGTAGAACGCTCTTAATTATTTTAAAAATAATCATATTATACCATATTCACTTTGATATCTATTTAACATCATAAGACGTTTTATAGATTTTCATAATTCACCGATCTTCAGATCGTCCCCATCATCCAATATGCTGCTCCTCCACTCTGTTCGAGAATTCGGCATAATTGGTTGGCAACCAAGAAATGCGCTCGCTCACCTGGCGCTGACAGCAAATGCAGCGCCCGCTCATGACCATGGATGGCCTGGCGGGCTGCCTTCCCCTGCCCATCCACGCCTGTTTTGACGCCGGCCCAATGGAACTGCCTTCATACCCATCGCCTTGACAGTGGAGATGACGGTGCTGGACTGCATCCCAAGCTTGTTGGCTTATGGTCGGGTTCCGCATATTCATCAGCGCGACCTTGCGCTGTTCGTGACCCAACCCTTGGCCATCGGGCAACGATGCGCGGATGCTTAAGCGCAAAAGCATCAATGATAAATCTGACAATATCTATCAGAGTTCTTCGAGAATTCGCTTTACCGCCTCAAGCCCCGAAGAGCTTTTTACCGCGATGTCTAGTGGTCGGCCGCCGAGGCCGGGCTCTTCGCCGTTCAGAAATGCGATGGCGGCCTGAGAGCCCAATCGGGCTATGGCAAGTTCAAGAATATGCCCTTGGCGCTCGATCTGATCCGAAGATAGATATGGACCGTCGAACCGTCTTCCAGCCCGCTTAATCAAGATGCTCATCCTTTTTTCGCATCTTGTCCAGCGCTTGTCTTTTGCGGTCGATCTGGACCAGCAAAGCGCGATCAGACATGATCTGCCATGCAGCTTTTGACCGCAGGCAGCGCTCTTTCACATTCGCCAGATTGGTTTCCTGCGCCTCTTTGTCACATTGTGCGACGCGGGCCAGGTAGAAGTCGATCGTGGCGGGCATGTCGATCTCCTGCGAGTTGGATGTCGTTGCGACGGACGTCAATCGATCATTTCAGCGACAGCCCTGCGCAATTCGCGCACGGGCAGAGTGCCCAAAGGGACGTTTTGGTAAAATGAACGCGGCGTTTTGCCAGTCGCGGGCGATAATTTGGCATGAGCCATATTCGAACGGATACTGAGATTCATGATATTCCTGAAACACGCATCTTGGCGTGTGATGTAATGAAAAAGTCTCGCTCAACGACGTCTTTCGCCGGCACATAAGGCAAAAGAAAAAAAGCCGGAGCATTAGGCCGCTGTCACTTGGCCGGGGGCAATTGCCCATATTTAGGGCAATTATGTGATACTTAACCGCTATCCGATGTTTAAGCAAAGACAAGACGGCAAGCCAGCGCGACGCAATGCCGCGCTGGCAGTGTAAAATAGAAACTCGACTTCGTAATTTACGCGGCTTCCAGGTTCACGGCCGACTGCTTGCCCCGTCGATCTGCTTCGACTTCGTAGCTCAGACGCTGATCCTTATGGAGCGTTATCATTCCCGCACGCTCTACGGCAGAAATATGGACAAAACTGTCCGGACCGCCGTCCTCGGGGGCGAGGAAGCCGTACCCCTTGTCAGAATTAAAGAATTTTACGGTGCCGATAGGCATGGGCGTTCCCTTCACGAAAACAGAGAATCCACCCGCGGAATTGCAGGTGAAGCTGATAGCGCAAGTAAGGAAACGACACCCAAATAGGATGCAAATTTCGTCGCAGGCGACGTTAAGCACTATTGAAAATATATTATATTTTGGAAATGTCAAACGAACAATTTAATATTGGTTGAAATAAGGAATTTCCGATATAAATTTCACTGCTATCGGGCAATAATGATTATTATAATTATCGCTACGGACGTTTCCAGTTATATTTCAGGCACTATGGATGTGTCTCCAAAATGGTTCTGAAGAAACCGCATTCCCCACTGAATCTGTTGCCGCTCTCATTCTTGAGCATGGCGAATATGGGACTTTATCGAAGATTTGCTGCAATTTCGCATGTCCGTTTGACGACACGGCAGAGCAGTCGACGAGCGTCGGAATGGGTGCATGGCAGCGAAGGGATAATCCCCTTGGGTTGCGAGGAGAATGCAGGTCTGCCGCTTTGATCGAGACCTCAGACAAATATGCAATCACTGGCCGCGAAGGGCCAGATAGGTATCAAAGTGGGGGCAATTTATCTTGTGCAACAAGATATGTCGCAACAGTCTCCTTCTTCCACAAAGTCAATTGTGGATGGTGACCGGGCGACTGGCCCGCATGTCCAGGCTGAAAGGCTAAAGGGGTCAGTGCGTGTGCCCAACGCACGCCCTCACTGCTCGGTCACTATTAGCGCATCCCCGTGGCATCGGGATAATTGTTCATAGATTATAATGTAATTATAAAATGGATGGTGAATTGTTTCCGTGAAATCTTTCGAATTGCGACATGGAGTCGCTGATTTGAAGGAGAATGACCATGGAACGTGATGCACATTCGCAGGATATCGTCGATTTGGGAGATGCAGTCGAACTCACCCGCGGCGTTCTGCTGATCGGCCAGGATGATGGCAACGGCACGCTGTACAAGGCTTCCGGCATTTCCGACGAAGACTGAAGGTCGAAAGGGCGCACCGCTCATCCAAAGCGGCGCGCCCTTTTGATTTGCGGAAGGAAATCGCAATGCGACAGATAGGACGAGATTTACATGCCTGCCTGATCGGACAGACGCCCGTAATTCTCAATATTGCGAGCGAGCGATATCAGCTTGTCCGCGGGCCAACCAGAGACCATCTGACCGCCCTCCTCGCAACAAAGCCAGGCCCTGAGAACATTGCGGCCCTAGTCCGAGCAGGACTGCTCGATCCGGCCATAATGGACGCAGAAGGCGCAGCGGCACCCGTAGCTCCGACATGCAGTCATCTGGATCTGATCAAGCTCAGACATGGTTGGCTCTTGGCACCAGTGGCGCTTGTTGCATTGTCCATTGCTGTGATTCAGGTCCGTCGCGACGCGCTGCGGACCATCTTGGATCGCGTCGAGGAGGGGGCAGTGAGGCCGCGGTTGAAACTGCCAATCTTCAGCGAAGCCATGGTCGCCGCTGCATTCTACCTCCTGCGGCAGTTTCTGCCGCTCGATAATCACTGTCTTGCGCGCAGCATCGCGATTTCGCGGATGTTGCGACGCTTCGGCCACCAAGCGACCCTGGTGATTGGCGTACAGTTGCCGATCGCGGCGCATTGTTGGGTTCAGTGCGAAGACAGGCTGATGGCCGACAGAGTCGATCGGATCACCGCTTTCGAACCTATCCTGGCGAGATGAGTGCGTCGCGCTATCTGGCTTATGTCCGCTGCGCGCCTGCCGGATCCCAAGGTGCAGCGACAGACCAGATGTCAAAGGTGCCGCTCGCGGTGCCTATCAACCTTTGGACGTCCGACCCTGTCGTGATGATCGGCACGCAGGGCGCGATAATCGGGCATCTGTTTACGAAGGCGCTACCCAGTCGGCGGGTCAAGGAGCTCAACGCGGCCGAAACCAATGCGGCCATCATAACCCATGGGCAAAGTCTGATACGCGATTATTGGGGCAGTTATGTCGCCATCTTCCAGATTGCTGGCGGCGACATCGTCATAATCCGCGATCCCTCCGGTGGTCTGCCGGCTTTTTGGAGAGAGATTGACGGGGGCATCGTCATTGCGCCTCAGGTGGGCACATCTCCCTTCGCGGCATCAGATGGAATATCTGTCGATCTGGACGCACTGCTTGTCCACATGTGGCATCCGTTCCACGCTGGCGAACAGACATGCCTCTGCGGCGTGCGGGAAATTGTGCCGGGCGGGCGGCTACACATCGGGCCATCAAAGCAGCGCTCGGACCTTCTCTGGCAACCTTGGGACTATATAGCCGGTCGTGCGCGCCTTGGCCCTGCCTCGATCGAACATCTGCGCGCCACCGTTCTCGACGCGATCAAAACTTGGGCTGGTGAGTTCGCCTCGATCTCGTCGGGCCTGTCGGGCGGACTGGATTCTTCGATCGTCTGCGCGGGGCTCGCCGGGGCGACATCTTCGCCTCGGGGCTTCCACATGCGTTGGACCGACCGCGAAGGTGATGAGACATACTATGCGCAGCTTGTTGCCCAAGCGCTCGACATGCCGCTCGACATCTATCCTTATGACCTGGATGCCATCGATGTTGAGCAGCCCATTGTCGCACATGCTGCGCGTCCGCTGATGACCCATTATGCCCAAAGCACTGCCAAGGCCCAGGCCATGGTTGCAGCACAACATAATATTGCAGCGTTCTTCACGGGCCATGGCGGGGATAATGTCTTTGGAATGACCCATTCGATTGTGCCGATCCTCGATCGCTATCGAGACGCAGCGGGCGCCAAGGCTGTTATCGCGTCGATCCAGGATGTTTCGAGATTGCACGACGCCTCCTATGCCACCATTCTGCTTCATATCTTGCGGCATCTCGCACGTGGTCCGCGCAAAGCAGCGCAAGGCACTCCTGGCTTTCTCAACATCGAGAGATTGAATGCGGCGAAGGAAAGGATCGCTATCCATCCTTGGCTGACACCGCCCGAGGGCCTCGCACCCGGCGCAGCCGCGCATATTCGCGCATTATCCCGAGCTGTAGGCTATGAAGGCTTTCATGACCGGCGCTTCCAGCCGCCGACAATAGCGCCGTTACTGGCCCAGTCGGTCATGGAGGTCTGCCTGGGCATACCCAGCTGGCAATGGGTGGAAGGCGGGATCGATCGCTCCATGGCGCGCCGCGCCTTTTCGTCCGATCTGCCGCCGGCCATTACCGCCCGCCGGACCAAAGGCGGGCCGGCGGGCTTTCTCGACCGGTATTATTGGGATAATGAGCGCAAGATATTGTCCTTCCTCAAGTCCGGCTTCCTCGCTGAGCATGACCTCATATGCGCTGTGCCCCCGCCGGATGCACCGTCAGGCAGACCGGCCTATGACCGAGCGGATGCCCGCCGCCTGCTCGGTCTTGCCGGGGTGGAAAGCTGGGCTCGCCAGTGGGCCGGCTAGCTCGGCGATCATCGATCGCCTGACTTGGGCCGCGCAAGCCGCATGGCCTCCCATCGCGCGCGTCGCGCGCCATCCGGTCCAGCTGAGGGTGGAAGATCCCGTAGCCAATAATCAAACCACTCCAGATTCTCCGCCATGGCGCCCAGCTGATTTGAGGGCAGATGGAAAAAATGCGTCTCGTCCGACGCCCAGCTCTCTCCGGGATAAAGTGATATTTCCGAGGGGATCTGCGCAGCGCGCAATGCCTGATGGAAATCGATCGCGGACTCATGTGGTTCGGCGATCTGCTGCAGCACGGGCGCCTGAGCGAAGCGCGCTCGATAGGAAGGGGCCAAAGCGGCATAATTTGGCTGGGCAACAGGATCGCCAGGAGCCCCGCCATAGATAGCCCGGTAGACACATTGGTGCGTGCGATAGCTGGTTGGTTCGAGGAACCCCCCATCGCCGCTGGATGCAGCTGAAAACAGATCAGCCTGGGTGACGGCGACATTCGCGATCTGGGAGCCGTAACTATACCCTGCAATGCCGACATGCCTGGGATCGATCAGGCCTTCTGTATCAAGCGCATGCAATATTACACGGAAGCTCTCAATCTGATTGAGCCAACCCAGGCGCTGTATTTCCGCAGGCGGCGTTGCCCCGCCGCACATGTTGCGATCTGCCGAAGCCTTTTCCAGCTCGTCGCTTTGCGAGACGTCGGGCTCATTGGCCAGTATGACCATATATCCGCGTTCAGCGAAGAGCTGAATCGGATAATCCCATTGTATATCCTTCGACCCGAACCGTTCATCGGCGTCGGAACCATGCGTGACAAGCACAGCGGGGTAGCGCTGCCCGGATTTATACGCTCGAGGATAAATGATCAGGCTTCGCGCGCGAAAACCATAGGCGTTTGTCAGGATGCGGGTTTCCACGCGAAGCGGCGTAATCGCATCATGTCGCGGCGACAGGGGCTGAAGCGCTTCGATCCTGCCCGTGCCGACGGTGACCCGTACGAAGGATGCCGCTCGCGTCACCCCCTCGCGCACGCACACGCCTTCGGACAGTCTGGGCGCGAAGCTGCAATGGGTCAGGCTTTCAGGAACCTCGATCCGCGCCACTCTGCCAGCAGTATCTAGGCGGATCAGGCCATAGCGGCCCGCGCTCGTGAAGCGGACTGCTATGAGTGCCACACTCCCGTCTGGAGATCGCCAATGTCCGGGGGATCGAGGGTCCGACAATGTGGCATCAAGCACCCCATAGTCGATCAAGCGGCCATCGATTGTTCGCTCTCTCAAGCGACGCTGCTGGTTGACGCGCTCGATCGCGACCGTTCCGTCATGAGGTCCCGCGATGCGATCGGCGAACAGCGCGGGCCCTTCGTCAAGAGGGCGGCTTTTGCGATCCTCGAACCGCCAGCGGTAACGCTGGATATGGGGCACATTGAGATTGTCTGCCTGAAGTGCGTAGTCGAGCGCATCATCGTGCCAGATCGGCATGCCGCCCATATAACGCCCAACCCGATCAGGGCCGAAAACGTCGGCGATCCAGAGCGGCGGACCACCATCCTCCTTCAGGAAGAAATGTGCCGTGACCCTCGGGCCTCGTCGCCGATAGATGGTCAGCCGCGTGACGTCTTCATCATGCCGGATTTCTCCCTTTTCGTCCTCCGCGCGCAGCAGTGAGTAGAAGAGCCGACGCCCGTCGGGTGACCAGTCATAATAGGCAAGGCCAAAGCGTACTGGCCCGGTGAAGCCATAGCCGAATTGTGCACCATCGGCTGACCCGACCAGGACTGGCTCGGGATTGACGACAAGGGCTTGCATGGCGCCGTTGTTGCCGAACTGATAGAGCTGAACGCCTTGTCCCTGATCGATCAATAGGCTCCAGGCCATTTTGCCGGGAACGGCCTGGAGCCTTTCCATCCAGATGGAACGGGCAAGGATCCTGTCTCCATCCGGCTGGAAGTTGGTCACATGGAGTTCGAACTCCGTGCGGTTCTCCTTTCGGTTTGCGACCCGAAGGATGTAGGCAAGCGTTCGTCCGTCATCGGCCAGCGCGGTGCCGGCCACTGCAGGGATCGCCAATATGTCGTCCATGGTCCAGAAGTGGCCTTGAGCCGCGACCGCACGGCCCACCATCGGCTGTGCCGCCGCGAGTGTCAGCAAGATGGCCAGGCATGTTCCCACGCGCATCAGCATCACCACGACCGGCGAATCTGGATGGAGAGAAAGCGTCCAATCGGGGAGTAATTGGTCGTATCGAAGGGCGTGTCATAACCAGAGCCTGTGACGATCAACGGGGGCTTGGCGTTGAAGACATTCTGCATATTGGCGCCCAATTCGAATCCGCCTCCCATCTTGGCGATGGCGGAAAGATCGAGGGTCGCGAGCGCGCGCAGGCGGTAAGCTGGCAGCCTCCGGTTATCGAGGATGCTTGAACTCAGATTGGTGAATGCAGAGAGGGTGAGCCGCGGTGTGACATAGCTGGCACCAACCCGGCCCTTGAGCTTGGGCGGGTTGAATATGGTGCCGGAAAGATCGACCGTCGGCAGGCCGTCGAACAATTGCCTGCTGCTATCGATCCAATTGCCATCGAAGCTGAGATCGAGCGCCTCGCGATCCGGGTCTCCGATCAGGTAACGCATGGAAAGGCTGATGCCTTTGTAGATCTCGCGTGCCATGTTTCGGTCGCGGCCATCCAGAATTGCGACGACCCGGCTGGGATCATAAGTGCCGGTCGTGCCATTCTGCAGACCGATCGCTGCACCGCTGATCAGCGACTGTTGCAAGGAGGTGGACGGGTCGAGCGTGACGAGGCTGTTATAGATCGGATTGTTGAGTACGCCGATCGCAGACGTCAGTGGCGTTGCAACACGATCGGTGTAATCAAAATGGAAAAAGCTGATGCTGCCGGTGAATTCGGGATGTTCGACTGGACGGAATTCCGCCGAGAAGGTCCAGCTTTCCGATTTCTCGGGTTTCAGGTCGGCGTTCGCGCCCCCCAAGATTATCATGGTCGAGTCGGCTGGAAAGCCCGTGGCATATCTGGCGGTCTGATATAGGACGGCGGAGTAGCTTCCATATCGCTGATACAGGGTCGGGAGGCGGAATGAGCGGCCCCAACTACCCTTTATCGCCAGGCCATCAAATGGCTCATAGACGATCCCCAATTTCGGAAGCGCGACGGAATCCGTGCCTGAGTTCGCCTCGTAGCGGAATGCTCCCGTCAGCTGAAGCGCACGCCCCAGCCGGGAATTCTGTGCTGGCGAAAGGATCGGGACCAGCAGTTCGGCGAAACCAAATCCGTTTTCACTGTGCTGCTTGAAGGCGTTGCTCGTGACGCCCAATGTGGTGGTGGTCAGTTCGATGCCGGTACGGCGATAGCCGCCGCCCAATGCAACGCGAACCTCGCCGGCCGGTAGGCTGAAAAGCGGGCCGTCGCCGTTCAATTCGATCGACTGAGCATCATTGTCATATTGCCGATAACTTGCCCCATAAACCGAGCCTCCCGCGAAGATGTCCGAATGAGTCTGGGATTTGTCGGCGCCGAACGACGACAGGAGATGCAGATTCCAGGATGCGCCAAGGCTGGCCGTAAGCGACGGGGCGACAAGCCACGACCGGGTGTCTGCCCGGACCGCCGCGCCGCTGACGGTGTGCGGCTGTCCCTCAAGGAAGCCGGCGATCACATCTTGCCTTCCGTCCTTGTACATCAGGTCGACATTGGCCTTCAGCTGACTGCCAATGTCCTGGAAGAGGCTTATCAGCGCGCTATCGCGCCCGAGCCTGGGGTAAAGCGATGAATCCGTCGCCATGCTTTTGGCGTAGGAACGGCTCGATGCTGGAATGTCGGAGTTGGACGAATGGTCCAGAACGGCGAGAATTCCGCCTCCGGCCCACTTGGCGCCACCCGTCAGATTATATTGCTGCTGGAAATTGCCGCCATCGGTCGAACCCCCGACTCTCGCCAGCGCGCTAACGCCTTCATAGTCGCGCTTCAGAATGACATTGACGACGCCGGCTACGGCATCGGCGCCGTAAATCGCCGAAGCGCCGTCCGTGATGATTTCGACACGATCCACTGCGGTTGCGGGAATGGCGCTGATGTCGACGGCAGAATTAAGACCGGTGTAGCTGAGGCGGTTGCCATTCAACAGCGTCAAAGTGGCATTTGGACCCAAGCCAAGCAGGTTGGGGGACGAAGATCCGTTGACGTTGACGTCGCTGTTGCCCTGGCTGGTGCCGACACCGGGATTCTGCCCTCCGCCAAAATTCACCGGCGAACTTCGGATGACCTCACCGAGGTCCGCTTGTCCGCCGCGGCGCATGTCTTCGGCCGTTATGACGCGAACGGGGGCCGACGGCGGCGCCCCGGTAATCCGGCTGCCGGTGACGGTGATGATGTCCCTCGAATTTTCATCGCTGATCGACTTCGAGCGGATGATCACGGCTCCATCCACGATCTTAGCTTCGAGGTCGGTGGTTTTGAGGAGCCGACCAATAGCTTCACTCGGGGTCAGATTGCCTTTGAGCGGGGCAGCGGCAATGCCCTCGATATCGCTGGCAGACATGTAAATTTCCCAGCCAGCGCTCGAGGCAACGGCGCGCAGAGATTGGTCGAGCGTCTGCGCAGCCAAGTCGATGACGATAGCCGGATCGTCCTTGGCCCATGTTGCTGGGATTGAAATAACCCCTGCCGCGCCAGCCATGAGCAATGCAATCGTTTGAACCTTCGTGACGGACATTGTTCCCCCCAATGCGTTTGCCGACCCGCCACATCGGCGCGTCTGGGGGGGATTGACGCTGCAAATGGTACGACCTTAGTCGTCGATCAAAATATTTTATCTCTTGCGCAGGTGAATGGCGCCTTGGCGGTGCACTGCAGCAAGTCCGAAAAGAGAGGCGATCCTCTCGGCAAAGCGGTCGCTATCCGTAATATGGAACCGTCCCGAAACCAGCAGATTGCCCAGGGGTGGCTCATCGAGCTCGATCGGCTGCCTTGCATATCGATTGGCATCCGCAATCACCTCCGACAGGGGCGCGGAATGATATTCGGTCCAGCCATTAGGCCAGTCACGCCGATCGGTGTCGTCCTGTCCGACCGCAATTGGTGTGAAGTCGCTTGCAAGATAGCCATAGCTTTGCCCGGCCTGCATCTTTGGGGCTACCCTCTCCAACACCGCGGGGCGCAGCAATCTTCGTAATTCGACCTCACCCGACAGCACGGCAACCTCGATTTGACCATCGGCCGCCATATCCACATCAAAGCTTGCGGCATTGGCCATAAGTTCGCCTGAACCAGCCTCGACGATGAAGGGGCGAGGGTCTGCGCTCACGGCTATACGAGCCTTCCCTTCGAGGAGCCGGATTCGACGTTCTCTGCTCGTCATTGCAACTTCGATCTGGCTGGCGGCGTCGAGCGTGAGATCGGAACCGTCGGCGAGCGCCACGGTGCGGATCTGATGCCGCGGCGCACGCATGCGCGCCGGCGCAGCTTCCTCGTTGATAGCGGTCCGCAGATGCTGGTTCGACGTGAAGGTCGCGTCTAGAGCTATTGCCAGCGCAAGTGCTGCTGCAATTCCCAGGCCGAGGAAAAATGTGCGGGAATGTAACGGCTTCTTTTTGCCATGGCGGACAGATGACTTCAGTATCTCTGAAGCCTCAAAATGATATCGAGCCCGCTCATAGGCCCGTCGATGATCGGCAGACTGATCCAGCCATGCGTCGAGATCCGAGGTATCCGCCCCCGGTTCACGAGCGCGCAGATTCAGGAACCAGGCGATAGCTTGTTCTTCGATGGCATCGCGGTCGACGCCATCGTCGCCATCCAGGTCGCTCATCGCGCCGCGTCCACGTGGCGGCTGATATGCGCGAGCGCCTTCACCATGTGATATTCCACCGTCGCGACGCTGATTTCCAATCGCTCATGGATTTGGCGATAGCTCATTTCATCCACCCGGTGCATCAGGAATACACGGCGGGTCTTTTCGGGAAGCGTATCGACGGCATTCTCGTAGAGGCGTAGTAGATCGGACGCCTCCAAATTGAGGCATTGCTCTGGCTGCGCGACGACATCTCGCTGCTCGTCGAGCGGAAAGATGACGACATTATCACGTCCTATCTTTCGGGCTCGATCGATCAGCAAATTGCGGGCGATTCGTCTGACGAACGCGGCAGGATTTATGAGTCGTCCCGCCTGCTCGCTGCTTGCGGCGCGCACGAAGACTTCTTGGACAAGATCAGGTGCTGCATCCCATCCGGCGCGTTTGCCCAGATAACGCAGAAGCCCGGCTCGCTCGGTCTGGAAAGTTTGCGCAAGGCTTTCGGCCGGCGGAGAAACGGCGTCGGATGCCGGCGTCCCATCGGCGGGACTATTGTGGCATCCAGAGGATACGGACCTAGGCGGACGATGGCACGGGAAAGGGAATTGAGAGGGCACAAGTCAAATCCAGGCGACAGCAACTGCCATCGGGCAGCCGCCCGACTGTTTGCTTTCCCCTGCGCTATGCCGCGGTTCGACATGCCACTGTCATCTCTAGGCGGCCGCCCGTCCTTCGTGGACCGACGTAAATTATGCTTGGCAGGTATGCTTGCGAGGCACTCTTCGGATTTCCTCACGTCACGATGATGGCGGCATGTAATCGATTGCGCAAGGCAGCCGGTGCGATCAGGAAGCTGGTAAACTGTGATGGAAAAAGCACAGCGGAACCTAGCCCCAAACATGCTTACCATGCGCTTACTTTGCGATTTTCGAAGGAAAAATAAGCGGTTTGGATCGGCCCCGGCGGGCCAGAATTCTTTGATTTTATTGAAGAATTCTGGAGCGGGCGAAGGGATTCGAACCCTCGACCCCAACCTTGGCAAGGTTGTGCTCTACCCCTGAGCTACGCCCGCTCTTGGCGGCCGGGAGAGTGTGTCCCTCTCGGCGGGTGGCGGCGAACTAGCAGTGGTTTCCAAAGTCGGCAAGGGTTGAATTGCAGAAAAATGAAAAACTTTTTGAAAAAGGAAAAAATCCCCCGTTTTCCGGGGGTTTTGGCAGTGTGATTAAATTGGCGGGTGGCGCCGGGGCGAGCGCGGCTGCGGATCGGCCCATGGCGAATCGTCGAATCATGCCGCCTTTGGCCATGGTGTGCATGTATCTGCGCGATATTGGTGATGGCAGCGCTGCCGGTGGTCGCGGCTTGACAGTGGCGGGCGCGACTTCCTAGTCCCCGATGCAAAATCGGACCAAGGGGACGCGCTTCATGAAAATCCTGCCGCTGCCGTTGATGCTGTGCGCGCTGCCCGGCGTCGCCGCTGCCCAGGCGCCCGATGTGACGGCGGATGAGGCCGCGTCGATCGTGGTGACCGGCACGGGGCTGAGCCTGCCGCCGGGGACGCCGGCCTATGGGTCGGTGGTAATCGACCGGGATCGGCTTGAGGATGCGGCGTCGGGGCGGATCGAAAGCGTGCTGGCCGATGTCGCGGGCTTCCAGCAGTTCCGCCGCTCCGACAGCCGCGCCTCCAATCCCTCGAACCAGGGCGCCACGCTGCGCGCGCTGGGTGGCAATGCGTCGAGCCGGACCCTGGTGCTGCTCGATGGCGTGCCGGTGGCTGATCCCTTCTTCGGCTATATCCCCTTCTCGGCTTTGGTGCCCGACCGGCTGGCACTGGTGCGGGTGACGCGCGGCGGGGGCAGTGGCGCGTTCGGCGCGGGCGCGGTCGCCGGCACGATCGAACTGGCCAGCGCCACCCGCGACCAGATGCCGCACTTCGGCGCCAGCGCCTTCTACGGCAGCAGGGATGCGACCGAGCTGTCGGCCAGCATCGCGCCGGATCTGGGCAGCGGTTACGTGTCGCTGTCCGGCCGCTGGGATCGGGGCGACGGTTT
>NZ_LUFI01000085.1:0-13231 GCF_005281675.1 Sphingobium sp. MP9-4
TCGCTTACCCGTCCGAACCACCCCAAAGCCGCTTTACCCATAGACCAGCGCGTGGGGCCCGCGGGTTCCTGCACTGGAGGCTTTCGTACGCAAGCGCCCGAAACCCTTCACAAAGTCGGTCGTTCGCAAAAAAGGATATCTGCGGCCGCTTTGGCGAAAACCTGCCTTTCCCTTCGGTGTCAATTCTCCAAATGCCGCGTGATTAATCTGGTCCAGAAATAGGGGTTAGCCCCAAGGCATCTTCATCTGCAGTCGCGGCGGCCAGTTCGGCTCTGGCAGCGGCAATGCGTGCCTGTGCTTCAATAAGCTTTACCTCGGCATTGGTTGCACTTTCCTCGCGCTGATTGACTAGGAAGAAGTCGCTCGATCCCAACTCAAACCGCCGCCGTTCGGCTGCCGCCAGCCGCTGGGCCAGTATGCGTTCCTTATCCGTCGTTGCCACCAACTGATTAGCTGCATCAACCTCAAGGCTGATCGCAGTGACTTCGGCGCGGATTTTTTCCGCGAGAAACTGCTGCTTGACCGTCAGTTCATCGATCTTGGCCTGCGTTTCAGCCAGCTTGCCTTTGGCCTTTCGGTTTTGCAGCGGTATTTTGAACGTCACGCCGACGATCATTTCGAGCGGCGTACGGCTCGATCCGCCCAAGCCGGTCGGGCCGACGTCCTTGGCGACTTCCCCACCAACCTCCAGCCGCGGTAGCAGGTCGTTGCGGGCAAGAGCGAGCTTGACCGTCGCCTTGTCTATCTCTTGGAGCATAATGGCGAAATCGGGCCGGCCTTCCAGATTGAAGGCAGAATTCGTCCTGATCCCATCAAGAGCTGCGGCATCGGCCGGCAACCGCATTTCATCGACAACGACCGGCGCGCCATTGGCGTCTCGATAGTAGAGCGACAGCTTGACGGCTGCGGCACGGAAATCCTGCCGCGCCTCCACGACATAGGCCTGTCGCCTCACAAGATTGACGTCATTCTCGGTCAGCAGAATATCGGGCTTGGCACCAAGCTGGACCTGACGTTCTATCCCTTTCGTGCGCCCTCCGGCCAGCGCCAGCAGCGCCTCGTAGGCCTTGAGCTTCAGTCCTGCGGCCACCCATTTCTGATATGCCTCCACCGCGCGGGCCTGCACGCCTATGCTTGCAGCCTTCGTTTCGAACCGGGCGATGTCGATGTTGTTGGTTGCCAGCCGAAACTCGGACCGGCGGGCGTCGATCAGCCTGTCGCGCAGCAGCGAATAAAGCGCCCCAACCTTCAGTTCTCCCAGCCGGTTCGTGTATGATTTGTCTTCATAGACAGGGAAATCACCCCTCGACGCCCGATATTGCCCATATAGATAGCCGCCATTGTTGCTCAGTGGCTGTTCGGCCTTTGCCGCAATTTCCGTACCGTCATAATAGCCCGCGACTCGGCTCCGCCCCTCCACGGCGAACACGGTGTCGAACGCCCCTTGCGCAGTCAGCGCGCGCGCTTCGGCTTGCCGGTTGCGTGCAAGCGCGGCTATGATGTCGGGAGCGGATCGGGCGGACGACTGCAACACCTCTTGCAGCGTCAACGGACCATTGCTGGCTGCGGCGGCAACCGTCGGTGGAATGCTCTGGGCCTGCGCCTGTGCCGTCAGGATCCGGGCAGCGGCCACCAGACAGGCGATGCCGATCACAGTCCGGGTCTTCACTTCTTTTTCTTTTCGATCGAGCTCTTGTCGGCTTTCTCCTGAGCTTTTTGAGCGACCTGATCCTGCCCGAAGTTGAGCGGGAAGTCGTTGAGCTGTCGCCACAGTTCATAGCCGACGGTGACGTTGTCGCCTTGTATCCAGCCCAGCACCTTCCCACCTTGGCGCACGAAGCGGCTGGCGGGCCAGACAGGTTTGCCGGGCGCCGGCTCCACGAGAACCCGGAACAGGCCGTCGGCACGCGGCGCCGGGTCCACGGAGCGGACCTGTCCGTCGTAAATGCCGATGGCGAAGGCTGGCCAGCCGCTAAACTGAAATGCGGGGAACCCCTCAAACTCAAGCCGAACCGGACGCCCGCGCTCGACCAAGGGGATGTCCCGCCCGTCAACGAACAATTCCACTGCACGTTCGATTTGTTCGGGAGTAACAGTCGCAAGCACTGTGCCGGCAGAAATCAGGGCACCGCCCGCAGCCGCATTGAGGTTCTGTATCCGGCCATCCCTCGGCGCAGTGACGAGTTGCGCGGACTCCCGCATTTGCTTGACCTCGATCTGCTTCAACTTCGCACGAGCCTCGGCTAGCTTGGCGTTGGCGTCGGCGACCTTGATCTGGGTCTGCTCAAAGTCACGCCGCGCAGCCAAACCTTCCCTGAAGAGCTGCGCGGTGCGGGAGACGTCGATCGCAGCAACCGCGCGCGCTTGCTCGATGGCAGCGATCTGCGCCTCGACTTCCGACTTTTCGGCAGCCAGGCGATCCAGAAAATTCGGATCGACATCCACGACTTTGGCGATCGGATCGCCAGCTCTTACAAGCGCGCCATCCTGAACAAAAAAGCGATCCACCCGCCCATCCACCAACGATGACACCTGTTGCGACCGATCGCTCGCATCGAGGGACGTAACTTGGCCTCCGCCCTGTGCGGTCTGCCGCCAAGGCACAAACAGAATGGCGACAGCCACGCCGAGGCCGATCAGGATCAACCAGGAAACCACGACGATGGCGCGCGGCGGGTTCAGCGAAGCAAGGGAGCGGAAATGCGCCAACTGAGTCGCGCTGATCGTCACGACCGAACCTCCCTCGTGGCGAGAAATTGAGACAATGCGGCATTGTCCCCGAAACGACGTTGCGCCTGCGTCCCCAGCCAGAGACAGCAGTCCAGATTCAGCGCTTCGGGCCTTCCCGTAAATAAAAATATCGTCGTTTCTTTCTCCCGAAGCATCTTCAATGTGGCTTGGAGCGCATCAGCGGGCATCATGTCGTAAAGTTGGGAAAGCAACAGCACCTTTGGCTGGCTTATCAGCGCGGCGGCCGCCTTGAGCTGCATGACTTCCACGATGGACAGGGGAGAACCCGAACTTGCCAGCTGCGTATCAAGGCCCTGCCGCAGGCTGGATATGCGGGTAGCGAGACCGACGACAGCGAGCACCTTCATGGAAAGCGCGCTGTCCGCATTACCGCCCGCGGCCATGTTCAGATATTCGCGGATGGTGACGTCAACAATGGTGGGCCGGTTGAGCACCACGACTTCTGAGCGCAGCAAATACATATCGAAGGTGCCCAGATCGCTGCCGCCGATCGTCAGCAACCCGCGTTCCGGATTTACGTGGCGCTTAAGCAGCAGCGCTATCTGATTCTCTACACCCGGATCCGCGACGACAACTGCCTGCTCCCCACTGTCGAGCAGGAAATCGAACCGCGACTCGCCTAGCTCGACGGTGCGGAACCGGACCGATCCGTTCGAGGGCGCCTGACCGCTGAGGCCCAAAGGCTCCTGAGGGATCGCGAAGATCTGCGACAGTTCCTCCGAACTGGCGACCAGATCGTAGAATGTGTCGAGATACCAGCCCAGTTGTGCGATGCCGTAGAACACGCCGGAGAGGATGAGTTCTGCCGCGACAAGCTGGCCGATCGAGAGCTGCCCTGCGAGAATGAGATTTCCGCCAAGGGCCAGCAGGGCTGAGGCCGCGAAGGCATAAACCAGGAAATAGGCCAGCGCCTGCGCAAAGCTGTACCGAAAATATCGACGATGCGCGCGAATGTAATTTGCTGTCACCGCCTCCGAGCGATCCATGGCGAAATCAAGATGTCGGGCCGATTTGTAGAAGCCATTCGAAGCTCCCACGCTTTCAAGCCACTGCGCCGCTTCATGCTTGGCATGGGAAACCCCTATGGCGCCCGTGATTGCGCCATGGCGCCACAGCATCCAGATCAGCAGGCATATCACCACGAGAATGATGTTAAAGGCGAGAAAGAAGGGGTGATAAAAGCTTGTGACTACCAGGCCTACCGCGCCCTGAAGAATAATGGTGAATGCACCGATGACAAGGCTTGGGACGGACTTCTGGACGACGACCATGTCGAAATAGCGGTTGAACAGACTGCCCCGGCTTTCGTCAGCGAAGAAAGGGTTCTGAGCGTGAACCGCCCTTACCGTGACTTCCGCCACCACGCGCGCAAATAGGCGACGCTCAAACATGGTCAGCAAGTAAAGCCGCAAGGCGCTGAGGCAAGCGACCATGAGCAGCAGTACCAGCATGACGCCCGATAATATCCAAAGCGGCGCGACTAGTGCCGTCCGGGCGACCGAGTTTATCAGAAGTTGAACGGAAATCGGTGTTGCCAACGAGAGAAGCGTTATCGCGAGCGTATAGATAATGCCGACATTGACGTAGCCCTTGTCCGGGCCAACAATCTCTCCCACCCACGCGGCAGCATGCCGCAGACCGAACTGCTCGCCAGCCAATTTGAACCCCTCGAATTTCTGCGGTCGGTTCAATAGCCAACCCATACTAAATCCGGCAAGAAGTCAATGCTGCATGGCAACATTTGCTTACATTAGAGCCATAACGTCAGCAGAAGAATTTGGCGATATAGAGCTTTGGGACGGATGCGCCAAAAGCCGCCGTTCGCCGAAGCAAGCGCGAACGGCAAAAATGTCCCACCCTCGGTCTAAGCGGACTGGCCGTTAATAGGTGCGCCATTTTTCCAATTGAACGACTTGGATGGGCGCAAAGCTGCCTGATCAGATCACTGTCGCGGGGCAACCAGTCCTAGTTCCGCCTTGACCTGGCTGTTTTCTGCTCAAGCCATATTTTCCGCAGTTCATCGTCCAGGCCCTGACCTTTGTCGCTGCAGAGCGATCAGCCACTCAAGATCATTTGCCTCGGTAGGAACCGGCTCGACCTTATCCATCGGCTTGACGTTTGAGCTGCCCTTTTGATCACTTTGTACAAGCCTCGGCGATTTGGCGATGGGCCGATCAATCCGGAGCGAGGCATTAGTTTGTGACGCGACATTCCTATCGGTCACGCTTTGGCTAGCCATCGGGCGCTGTGCAATGAACTCGTGCCATTGCATCACGCGAGGCAATCGCAGCGCGCGGAGTGCGTCACGCAGTTCGCCCTCCAATTTTGCCAATCGAGGCTTGCGAACGTGCGTAGAGAAATAGGCATAGAACGCCCGCCGCGCACTCGCTGCAAGACTTTGTGCCTGCTGTCGGCGCTTCTCCATGAGCGCCTTCGCGACGGCCTTACGATCTTTGGCATATTGCTCTTTGAGTTGCTTCCTCCTCACGGACGCCTCCCGACGCTGATGCAAGCACCGAGCGCGATAAGCCTCGAAATCGTCGCGAATTGACGTCTCATCAATGTCGGTTGCGCTTTCTGGCGCAGGCACAGTTGCCGCTGCAGTCGGCCACCACTCACCTAGCGTAGGCGTGCCCGACTCGCGCCGTTTCTCGATTTGCACCAGTCCATAACGGCGTCCGTCGCCGTCAAGCTGAGATGCCTTGATGCTATTTTGAGTATCTGTCAGATCGAACAATATTAGCCCGACAACCTTTTCACCGTTGGCTTTGCTCGAGCGAATAGCAGGCCGCAACCCGATCCCAATAGCCGCTAATCGGCGTTGGGAATGGGGCCAGTCAGGTTCGTCGAGCGCCGCGCGAATTGCTGGTGCGCGTTCCAACAGTGACGGGTTACCGGTTCGTTCTACCCGATGCATCTGCGAACCAGACGGTCCACGAGACTGACCCGACATCCTGTCTGCGGCCATTTCGCGCGGTGTACGGAGACAGCGTAAGCCAAGTTTGCGTTCGATGCGTCGGCAGAAATTCTGCAGCCGATATAGCGCATGGCGATTGAAAGATCCGCGGACGGTTTGATCCTTGGCTAATGATGCGGCCTGCTTTGGCGTCAACGCGAAATCGCCGAGTCCTGCGACCTTGACCCCTTTGGCCAGGAAAAGCTGTTTGGGCGGAGTCTGGCCGGTATCTGGATTTACGGTGCACCAGAAGATGTGCACATGGTCATAATCCTTGTCTTTGTGCCGTACGATCACGCGCTGGTGATTGCTAAGGTCGAACTCGCTGTCGATTTCATCGACCATTTGTCGCCACTCGGTTGCGGCGAGTTGGCCGTCTTCAATGGCCGCCGATAGCGAACAATGCATCACGACCGACTTTGCGCGGCGAGCCATGCTCGCGACTAGGGCCATCTCCTGCGCGGCCATGTCGATCGAAGAGACCCCACGAATATCCAGGACTTCATGGTCTCGATGGTCCATCAGGTAATTGACCAGGCCGCCAAAGTCCCGGCCGAATTTGATTTCCGGAATCATCGGAGCAGCATCCGGGTCGCGGAAAGCAGATCTCGGTATGCATCATGAAGCGCATCATGGTCGACATGCCCGCTAGCGTTTGCATGTTTGGCGAGTTGATTGATGTTGACGCCAATGCGCCGCACTTCGCCGACGAGGAGCCTTGATGGCAGGATCATCGGCTGCCCTTGCTGCACCAGGCGTCGAAGTGCTTCCGCTTTGGAGCAGTTCGAGTATTCGGCGATTTCTTCGAGGCGGCTATGCTCCGCTGGCGACCACCTCGTCGTAAGTACGATGGTGCGCACGCGAACCTCGGTGCCAGTTTGGCCAGGCAATTTCATTTCTCCAATGCAAGCATTTGGGGAGGGTTCAGGGAGGGCTTCCCTCCCTGACAAGGTCAGGCCAACGCGTTCGACTGCGCCAGAGCCGTAGGCGACAAAGCAGTCGAACCCGCGCCGCCCCGGGCGCGGTAGTCGTTGGCCAGCCCTTGCTCCTTTCCTCCCACTTTCATTTTAAGCTGCCACTTGGGACGGTGCCGCCGCGAAATGCGGAGGCAAAGCCCTGCGTATGCAGGATCAGCGATGGCGGATTAGAGATCGCCTGCTCGACGATCCGCGTATTCTGCAGCGCAGATCATGAGGTCATTGCGCACCATGTCGCGACGAGCTTCGCTCGCATCGCGTTTCGACTTTGCACCAATTGTGAAGCCGCCTGCCGCCGCATTCACGCACCGAGCGAACTCTGTTTCGGTTGCGGCATGATGCGCTTGGCGTTCGGGCGACATGTACCATGCTGCCACCATCCAACTCGCCGTCGCAGCAACTACGGCGACACCGATCATCCACATGATCGCGATCCGAAGCAGGCGATAGGCCGCATCATCGGCGCCAATGGGCATCGTGTCACGGATCCTCGACAGGGCACTGATCGCAGCCCGATCGATGCGCGCATCCAGATCATGATGGATGCGCTGTTGGCCTTCGAAGGCCGCCTGCTTCATAATCGCTTTGAGTTCGCGAACATGCTCGGTGCGCAGGATCGTCTCAGCCATGAAACCTGGGCTGTTGACGAGTTCAGGCGGAAGATCACGGATCAACCGATTCATCGTTTTGTAGTCTTCGGCGGTCGGCTCGCGGTGCAGCAGATGACGGATCATATCCTCAGACGAACTGCTCATGCCATGATCTCCTGGATCTTCTTCAGAACGGGCTCGCAAGCCTCTTCCGCGCGGGACCACCAAAGATCGAACTCGATCGTTTCCGAAAAGGACAGCCCAATCTGGGGCCGGGGATAGAAGGGCGCATGAGCACGTGCGATACGGGTCCGCGCCCGGATTGGCAGCGCAGGCAGCAACAACTCTCGCACTCCTCGTGCGAGTGCTTGGGCCCGTGTTTGCGACTCCCTCCAGATCACGAACTCGGCGAGTGTCGACCCGAACCTGCCATTCATCAGGAAGAACGTATTGTCGGATGGCGCAAGTTCGGGTGCCGCTTTGAACAGGCGGACCGAATCCTCTTCTTCGTCAGCGATCCAGAGGCTAATAACCTCTCGCTGCAGCTTTTCGGTTGCCAACAAGATGGCGGCCTTCTGCTGGCTGGCGACTTCGCCAAACCCCGCTTGGGTGTCGATTAGAATGACGGTTTCATCGGCGACGGCTTCCCAACCGTCAAACATCTGGGCCCAGCCCGCTTCGCTGCGCAGATAGGGGCGGCCGACGGGGAAAACGGAGGCGTAATAGCGCTCCAAGTGAGCGTTTCGCGCGTCGCCGTCGAACCCGACAGCGGAGTACCCCCACTGTCCGAGCAAGCCGGCGAAGATTCGGGCCGCGAAAGATTTACCAATCCCGCCCTTGTCGCCACTGAACAGCAGGATCGGGGCCTTCCTCTTGCTGTTCTTTTTGGGGTTGTATGGAATTGATGACGGCATAGCCATGAGACGTATCCTGACGAGAATTTGATAGATTGCTGACTGAAAGGCGCGAGGATCAGAGGTCGCTAATCGGGCCGTTTTCCACGATCAGCCCGCCGAACATGTCGGTCGGAGCCGCAGTCTTTTCCGGGCGGACAGCGACCGGCATGCGGCGCCGTCGCTGCGGACGCTTCGCGACGATTTCATCGGCGCTGTTCCGCACATCGCGGCGAGCGAGCGTCAGCGCCTCACGAAGCTGGCTTTCAGTGATTTTGTGATGACCCATCCACTCGCGCATCTCGGGCAGCCTGATGAGTTCCGGCAGCTTCGCGTCCGGGCACTTGCCAAGAAGGTTCACCACAAATTCGCGCGCCTTTGCGCGCGGACTGGAGCGCGACTGCCGCTGCTTCAGCAGAGCTCCTGCGACCCGGTCGGAGAAGTCTTCTTCATCATCCAATGACATTTTCAGTCTCCTGTTCAGGCCCGACTGCGTGCCGGGCTTGGGAGGCTTGAACCATGTTTTGGAAGTCCTGGAACGGGTGGCGCGGTATGAAGCTAAGCCATCGTGACACGACGACGAAAGTCGCGTCCGTGGAAATATTCGTTTAAGATTAGCGGGATAGGGTGCGCGCTCTTCAAGGAGCATCCATGTCCACCCGCGAAAACTATCATCAGAAAATCAAGCTACCATCGAGGTTTGATACAGACTCAATTGCGAAATCCATCAAGGAAAACACCGAGGCGATCATTTACGGCGGCCTAAAACGCAGACAATATCACGAGGCGGCTTTCAGCACCGGGGACCTTCGCGAACTGCCGCCCGGGCATCTCTTTAATCATTGCGTGCGAGGGCCAGCGTCAGCATTCGCCAACCAGGAAGCCATTGAGCAGAAATTCACCCGCATGCTCGATGCATCCAACAATCCTGATGCGTTGCAGAATGTGGCGCAGGCGTTGAACCTTTCGCCGGGGCGCGATGCAGAACTGTTATGGAAAACAGGAACGATCGCGCCTGACTTTCTCAGGCTCTGCCGTAAGGGCTATTTGGGCAAGGCCATCAAAATCATTCCAGCGGAGGGCTGGGGCGATTGCACGCGTACTGAGTTGTTATCGCTCGTATCGAACGTCGCGATATATAATGCTGCGTTTCAGGTTCAGCTCATTGGTGCTCGCGCCTGGATGGTGGACCATCTCCTCACTCGGCTGGACGGCCTAACGGGACCGTACCGTCAGCCTGCCGCAATTCGTGACATCATCAAGGCCGCAGATGCTGTCGTCAAAGTGGATGACCACTACTTTCGGCCCAAAAAAAGGCAGCCGAATGCCGATCTTATTACCGACCTGCGCTCACTCGCTGAGTCCTATTTAGCCATATCAGATCGGTCAGAGGGCGAAATCGAGCACGAAATCCGCAAGTTGCTCCCCCGGTTGGGCGCGAGTGCGAAAAAAATTCGAAGCACGATGGAAAGGCTAAGGAATAAAAATAATAACGAAGGAAAGGTGATCAAGAACGCAAATTGGGGTTGTCACCGCGCTTATTACGGCCATCCTGCCGGATTCTGCATCGCCTTCGCAACAAAGCGCCTGATACAGCTTTCTGACCAGATCAATGACATCGTTGACGGCGTATATGAAAACAATAAGTTGAAATTGCCTTCTACATTTCGTGATGATTTGCCTAATAATAAAGATGATCGAGTCAATCAAATTTTGTTCACGTATCGCTACATTTACGACATAGAATTAGATCAGAGCGTCTCGTTAGCGGACCTGAAATACGAAACTGAAGCTCGAGGGAATACGCTCAATCAGCAATTGCTGAAGACCGTTCACACAACGCTCGGCAAGCTCTCTATCCGACGTGAAAAATGGGCTGGGCGGATGGCCTTGAAAGAAGCTCAGCGGTTCGATGTCCTGATCGAGTATCTTTTCCGTTCGGTTCCGACCGCGCCACCCGCCACATCAGCCCTGGCCCAGGCTAAGCAAAAGCGTGAGCAGGATCAGAAACATAGACCGCCCGGTCGGTATCGCGCTTCGGGCAAGGGACGCAAAAGGCACAAGAAGTGATCATGTCACTTCTTGCTCCCCGCAATCAGGCGAGGCTGACAACCTCGCGTGGTTCATCGCGCAGCTGCGGCGCGCAATGGAGGATGATCCTCAACTGCTCGAAGATTTGCAGATAAGGATCAGGAACTCATCGCCATTGGCGCCCACGAAAGCCGCGGGAGGCGACGACGACGACATCCTCGTTCCGCTGGCCGTCGTTAAGGAAATAGCGGGGCTGGGTAAAACCAAGATCTACGATCTCATGAAACGTGGCCAGTTTCCTCCAGCATATAAACCGGGCGGAGCGGCGACGCGCTGGAACTTACGCGAAGTGCGGGCATGGCGAGCCAACCTTCAGCGCCTTCGTCGACCTCCTTGAAATTCGGGCGATCAAACCCTCTTCCGAAGCAAACATGCGATTTAACAAGCGATAAGGAGAATTTATGAAAGCCGAGAATTGTGTTGGCGATGCGGAGGTTCACGCACTTTACACGCCCGCGTACCTGCCTGGCTCGCACTGGCCAGTGTATCTGTGGCTCGACCATAGCGATGGCACAGCTTGGGTCGAACAGTTCGAACCAGGTGCGATGCCGATCGAAGTCGCAAACGGCCAGATGAGCATGTGGCAGCTTGGTGAAGTACCGACCATCGGCGAGGCGCGCGACCTCGTGAATAGGCTGCTGCCAGAATTGACGACCTATCTCGTCGAAATCGAGGAAGAAGATGCCGATGATTCAGAGATAGCGGACATCTGCCAATCCTTTGTGTCAGGTCACAGCTTTTCCACCGTCGTTGAAATCCTAGAGTCGCCCGCCGAAACGGCGCTCTGCGAGGCAGGAGACGAAGTAGATATAGGCGATCCAGATGCGCATCGGATCGAATACTCGTTCAGCCCTATAATCTTGACGGCCGAATCGACAGATGCGTCATTGACGGCGTTGGCGGCGGACATAGAGAAGCATTTCGCGCCTACTATTCTGGTTGATACCGAATCTTATGTGGCCCGAATGAGGCGCGACCTCAGAGATAATGCGGGACTTCGCCAAGGTCGCGCATCCTAAAACTAGAATGCCATGACTTAGGAATTTGATTTTCCGAAGACGGGGCTAGGGGTGAAATTCCAAATCCACTAGCCTCGTCCACGGCAAATTTAGGGCTGTGCAGTCCGTTCGAATTGCCCACTTCGCTCAGCTATCTGCAATTCGGTGCCTAGTCATGCGTCCCGACCAGCACCTCACTGGATCGTACCTCCAGCCGCAAGAGCATCGAGGCAATCTGCAATTGCCAGCCAACGCATGACGCTGGCTTCGTCACCCTTGATAGCAAGGTCTTTCACGCGTCCGGCGATGAACTCCTCTGCCCCGGCACCATATTGGCGATCAACGGCGAGCGCCGCAGCCCAACGTTCCATTTCCCTGGTCATAGAAACGACGGCGCCTCGGCCACCGTTGCCTTCTTCTTCACCCATAATTCGCTGGTGCGGGTCATTTTGATCAACTCATCGGGAAAGCGACGTTCCTGAAACGCCACGGCATCATCGAACGATCCATGAAGCCAGCGCTCATAGTCTTCTGGCATGAGAAGCACCGGCATTCGATCATGCACCGGCCGGATGGCCTCATTGCAATCCGTCATGACGCCGGAATAGACCGGCCCCCATTCATCGCTCACGCGCCAGAGCCCTGCCCATGCAAAGATCGGCTGTCCCTTCACATTGAACCAGGTCCGCGTCTTGGCGCCCTTTTGCCCTTCCGCTTCGGCAAAGGCCGTCAGCGGGATGAGGCAGCGCCATTGCGGCTTGGCCGCCAGGCCTTTCCACATCGGCTTGGCGAGATCGGCGATATTATTGACAGGCCTGGGTTTTGCCGTCGGCGACATGCCCTTGAGGCGCAACGGAAAGCCCCAGGTCATCGACTGCATGATGCGCTGCCCGGCTTCCTCCCGGATCACGAGGCCCGGCGTACCGGGATAGACCTCGTCACCGGCATTGGACATGACCGGATTTGCCACGCCAAAATGGGCGGCCACCTCGGCAGCGCTCAGACGCTCGGTGTAGAGATTGCAGATGGCTGACCTCCTGTTCGAACGAAGCGGCTGGAGCAGTTGTCGATTCCAGCGTCATCCTATCATGGCGCGAAAGACTAGGAAGCCGCCTATCTGTCAGGACAGCCGGCAAACTTCTCGACGCGGCTACAGCAAAAGCGCCTGCGCCTGCGTCCCGGGCGGCGGCGCCTTGCTGCGCCAGCTATCCTCGCTGCGCTGCACGTCCATCCGTTCGGCCGCAAAGGGCGGTCGGAACTGAAACCGGATCACATCCTGGATGCTGCCATGCAGCCAGGCGTCATAATCATGGGGATCAAGCAGAACCGGCATCCGGTCATTGGTCGGCGGGATCGCCGCATTGGCCTCCATCGTCATGCCGGCATAGACCGGTCCCTCGCTCAGCAGGTTTCGGCAGAAGCCGGCCCAGGCAATGATCGGCTGGCGCTTCACCGAAAACCAGGTCCTGGTCTTGGCACCGGGCACGCCATCGGGATTGGCAAAATGGGTGAGCACGATAAGGCAGCGATAGCGCGGATCGACCACCATCTCCTCCCACATTGGGTTGGTGAGATCTGCGACAAGGCCGATACGCCCCGCTTCTTCGCCGCGCGCGCGCATATCCTTGGTCAGGCGCAGAAAACCCCATGTCATGGACCGCAAGAGGCGCCGGCCGCTCTTCTCGAAGACAACCAGCCCCGGCAGCCCTTCGACTGTCTCCTCGGGCACCGTGATCGAGGGCAAGGAATCGATCCCGAAATGCGCCGCGATCTCGGCGATGCTCGCCCGCGCGCAATGCAGCCGTGACATGACCTCACCTCCTGGAGGGACTCGAAGCCATCTTCCTAACATAGAACATATGAAGAACGAAATGCCATTGACTCCGGCGCAGGATTGGGGCGAACAAATGGGGAACATATTTTCGAGTCCCTGCCTCCATGTCAAAAACCGCCATCCTCGACGAGCTGCGTGCGC
>NZ_LUFI01000086.1:0-12544 GCF_005281675.1 Sphingobium sp. MP9-4
CGCGGCGACGCAGAAGGGCACCATGAGGTTGGTGCACTGGTCGCGATGCGGCACCATCAGTTCGAAGGGCAGCGGCGAGCGTTGATATTTGCCGCCGGCGGGCAGCATGAAATGGCCTTCGTTGACGATGCCCCATTGCCCCCGTTCGTCCCGGACCGCGATGCGGCTGGCGGCGTGGCTGTCCTGCCAGTAGGAGGCCATGGCGACGATCGAGGGGAGGCGCGGGGGCACGCCATCGATATCCGACACGTCCCGGCCCGACCAGGCAAGGCCATTGTCCAGCCGGCGCGCCTCGCGCACATAGAGCTGGGGCGACCAGCCGGGCGTGTCGGCGGGATGGCAATCGGTGTGGCGGCCGCGCACCAGGCCCCAGTTGCGCACATCGCGTTGCAGCCCGGCGGGAATGCGGGGATCGCGGCCATGGGCCATGGCGTGGAACCAGCCGCGAATATAATTTTCATGCGCCTTCCATATGCGTTCGCGCGCATCATAGTCGGCCGCCGGATAGGCGCGGTTGAGGCCGACCGCGTCGAGCGACATGGTGCCGCGATTGTTGATGTCGTAGATGCCCGGCGCGACCTCGTCCGCCTTCACCAGATCGCGGGCGAAATGCCAGTCCCGGCCATAGAGCTGGCCGGCGCGCCGGCGTCGGTCGAAATCGCGAAACAGCAGTTCATAGTCGGCCTCGCGATAGCCATCGGGCGCGGTGGCGGGCAGGTCGAGCCGCAGTTCGGGCCGATCGGTCATGGTCAGGCGGAAGCAATAGGCCTGCACGCCATCGTCGGCGGCGCCGACCGGTCGGTTCGGCGCGGGATCGACCCCGGCGATCAGGCGGCCCGACGGCTGGTCGACGAAAGGGTTGATCGGCAGGATATTGTCCTTCTGCGGCGGATCGGTCCGGGTCAGCAGCTCATAGCGTGACCCGCGATAGCCATTATAGGGATTGGCCCGGTCGGCGGCTTCGCGCCCGACCCTGGTGCTGATGCCGGCGCGGGCCATCAGGTCGCCTTCATAGGAGGCGTCGATGAAGATGCGGCCATGGGCGCGAACGCCCGAGCGGGTGATGATCTCGCGGATGGCGCGATCGGTCCGGTCGACGGTCTCGACCCCGTCCGACCAGAGGACCGGCACCCCGGCGGCATCGAGCAGGTCGCGGAAATAGGGGGCAGCAACGGCCGGGTCGAAGGCGTAGCGATTGCCCGGCATGCCGCCCGCCGCCGCCAGCGCGGCCATGGTGGTGCGGGCATAGCCGCCGACCGCATCGATATCGCGTATGTCGGTCCAGCTGAGCCCGCCGGCCAGCATGCCGCCGGGCTGGATTTCGCGCCAGCCGCCGATCAGCACCGCCGACGCGCCCAGATTGGCGGCGCTGACCGCGGCGATGACGCCGGCGGGGGTGGCGCCATAGACGACGACATCGGCATCGGCCCAGGCTTCCCCGGCGAGCGCGGTGCGGCGCGGATGGATGAGGGCGGCCGGCTTGCCGCTGGCCTGATGGCAGCTGACCAGGCCGGCCGCACCCGCTGCGCCCGCCATCGTCGCCAGAAACGCGCGTCTGTCCATGACCGCCCCCATCCCGGATTGCCCCTGCAAAGGCTTTCCGATTTGCGGGGGCGTGGAAATTCCGGTCGAACACCTAATGGATTGCGCGGTCAGGGCCGGGCAGGACGGGACTGGACCGTTGCAATATGCGACTGGTCTGGCAGGATCGGCGCTCCACCACCAGAAAAGCAGGAGTGGGTGCATGATCATCTATGGCGCGCGGCCGTCGCCCTTTGTGCGCAAGGTCATTGTCTTTGCAGCGGAAAAGGGGATTGCGGTCGAGGTGCGGCCGGCCGGGTTCGGCAAGGGCGGCGAGGCGTTCGAGCGGGCGTCCCCCTTTGGCAAGATCCCGGCCCTGGTCGACGGCGATTTCGCGATCAGCGATTCGTCCGCGATCATAACCTATATGGATGCGCTGCATCCCGAGCCGAACCTGATCCCGACCGAGGCGAAGGCGCGGGCGCGGACGATATGGTATGAGGAATTTGCCGACACCATCGCCCAGCCGGTGGGCGTCGACATCTTCTTCAACCGGGTGGTCGGCAAGCTGCTCGACATGCCGCATGACCCGGCCCGTGCCGACCGGGCTGAGGCAGAGAAGATGCCGGGCATCTATGATTATCTGGAGGCGGTTCTGCCCGAGAGCGGCTGGCTGGTGGAGGATCGCTTCACTTTGGCCGACATTGCGGTGGCCTGTCCGCTGATCAATGTCTGCTATTGCAGCAACGGGTTGAAGGACGGGCGCTGGCCCAGGGTGAAGACCTGGCTCGACGGATTGCGGGCGCGGCCGAGCTTTGCCGGGGCGATGGCGCAGGAGGCGCGGATGCTGGGCAAGGCTGTATAACCCATATGGAACATTTTGCTTGACATCGTCACGCTGATCGGGCAGAGAAGAGGAAAGTCGATAATTGCGACTCGTCGGCGTCGGTCGGTGGTGGCGCGATGGGTCGGCTGGGCTGTGGAAGGCGGGGTCTTCGAGGGCGGCTTTTGGGCTGGGTCTTTGGGCTGGTCTTCCAGGTCAGGATTGGCAGTCGGTCCTTGAGGGCTGGTGCGTGACGGTGCGGGGCTTTTGGAATGCCGGCGCCGTGATGCGATGCTGACGGATATTGCCATCAGGTGAGGCGAAAGGGGCTGGTTCGGTTGGGCCGGCCCCTTTTGCGTTGGGCGAGCGCGCGGGGCTGAAGCTGAAGCTGGCGCTGTCGGGGCGGTGTGCGGGGAGCCGTCGAGCGGCGGGGTGGCGCGGGGCTGCTGCCGATGGCGGCGTGCGGCGCGTGGTCGCTCGGCGGGGCGATGGTTCGGGACAATCGGGGGAGAGGGTGATGGCGGCGCGAAAGGGGGCGGCCGGGCGGCCGGAGCGCGTGGCGCAGCGGCAGGCGGCGGGCGAGGGGGTGCGGACGCAATTGCGACAGGTGCGCAGGGATGGCTGGGCGCAGAAGGACCGCGCGCGCTTCCTGGCGGAGCTGGCCGAGACCTGCAATGTCAGCGAGGCGGCGCGGACCGTGGGGAAGAGCCGGCAGGCGGCCTATGGGCTGAAGCAGCGCGACGCGGAATTTGCGCGCGACTGGGATGCGGCGATCGAGCAGGGCTATGGCGAGATCGAGGCGATGCTGATCCGGCTGGCGCTGCATGGTTGCGAGAGCGAGGAAATCATCGAGGATGGCGAGGGTGCGGTGAAGACCCGCAAGGTCAAGCGCGCGCCCAATCCGTCGCTGGGGCTGCAATTGCTGAAGCTGCATGCGGCCCAGGTCGCGGCGCGCCGGGCGGCGCGGGGCGATGCGACCGGACCGGGCAGCCCCGAAGCGATCGCCAGCGTCGAGCGGGTGCTGGCGGAGATACGCCGACGCCGCGCGGCGGCGGGGACGTGAGGGGGAGGGCCTGTGCGCGGCGCCGGCTTTCCGTGCGGGGATCTTCGATGGATGGCGCGCTGGGGCAGCGCTTTCGCGGCACTGTCGCAAAAATGGGCATGTATTACTACGTGTAGACGGGGGTCGGGATAATATTGATGATGTATTGAAGATGATTCGGTGAATATCCATGTGCTGATCGAGGTGTTGTCGTGAACGATCAAGACCGATTGGCGCGATCCAAGATCGCCATTGATGCGCGATTGAAGCGGCGAGATCAGCAACTGGCGCGCGAGCAGCTGGAACTTCAGAAAGCTGATTTTGAACTGCGGAAAAGAACCGCGACAGCTGATGGATTTCATTTCCTGCTGACGCCGACCGGCGTGGTGTTGATGGGGGCTGCGCTGGGGCTGATCGGGACGGCACTGGGCAAGGCCGCCGACTACGCCATAAAAAGACGCGAGCTGGAAACGAATATCATTCTGAAATCGAGTGATGTTCCGTCAAATGCGGATGTGAATGTGCAAGCCCGCCAGCGTGCGCTCAACCTCCTGTGGTTTGCCCAGGCCGGCTATATCGCGCTGTCCGATGACTATCTGTCCAAATTGCGCGCGACGGCCAATGTCGATGAGGGGCAGGCGGTCCCCCCGCCGGTCATCGCCAGCACGGCGAGTGCGACCAATTATACGGCAGAGGATGCCTCTTTGGTCGAGGCCGCGACGAAGACGAAGGCTGCCGCCTGGATGCGCGTGGCCCAGGGCGAGATAGGGCAGCGGGAAATTCCGGGGCCGGAAAGCAATCCGCGCATCGTCGCTTATAACAAGGCCGCGGGCCTGCCTGCCGATGACGCGGTTCCATGGGTCGGATCCTTCATGTGCTGGACGTTCAAGCAGGTGGGCAAGCCTTGCCCGGCCGCGCCCGGCCGCGCGTTGAGCTGGGAGAATTGGGGCCGGGAGATCGAGGATCCTGTGCTGGGCGCAATCGTGATAATGCAGCGCGACACACGCCTTGGCGCCGGATCGGGTGCGGTCGGCTTCTATCTTTCGGAAAAGCCGCAATCGGTTCGCGTGCTGATGGGCAACGCCTATGATCAGGTGACAGCCATCAATTTTCCGAGAGCCCAGGTGAAATCCTATCGGCTGCCACCTGATTGAGAACAGCTTTTGATCCGGGGGCGGGAAGGGGGATTGCGGACCACCCCATTTCGATCATGCCAGCGAAGGCTGGCATCTTAGGCAGGCGCACGCGACATAAACGGATAGCGCTTGAGCAGATTTCGATCCGACTGCCTCGGCGCGACTGTTCTATGCTCCTGTTTTGACGCGTTTTCCGGGTCATCAGGTGATTCCACCTGATTGGGAAATGCTCTAATGTTCCCCCATGGGCGATCAGGCGATGCTGACGAAAATCGATGGATTGATGTTGGCGGAGGCATTTGCGCCGGCGCATCGCTCCATGGCTCTGTCGGCCGGGGAAGCGGTGGTTCGGGCGCTGACAAGTCGACAATGGACGGAGCGATTTGCGGTCCAGGCTGAAGGACAGGCTGTGCTGATTCCGGCGCGCCTCTATTTTGCCACTGACCGGCTGCGATTGAGCAAGGGCGATCCGGCCTGGGGTTTGGCGCGCGCGTTGCAGACGCGCAGCAGCGATGGCTTCCTGCGCCAGGTTGCCGCGCGCGATCTGATCGGCGATTTTCAGCCCTGGGCCGCCCCGTTCATCGTCGCGCTGATCGGCGAATATATCGTGGAGATACTGGAAGACATAGCGGCCGGTCTCACGCCGGAAATGACGCCGGTGCTGGCCGCTTTCATTGCTGAAAATCCAGCCTATTGGCGGACCACGAAGCGCCGCGTGATGAGCTATTGGGACGCCTATTATCGACATGGCGGCTATGACATGCCCGTCACGCATGTGTCCCCTATGGAAGAGCCAAGCTGCTGGAGCCGGGTGAAGCGCCGCATGTTGCGCTATTGGAGTGTCTGTTATCGACATGATCGAGGTGATGTGATGCACCGCAGCTATCGACGGGACGAATATATCGGTTTCAAGCTGATCAATCGCCTCGACCTGGCCGTGGCTGGCCAGGCCTGACGAAGGAGGCGATGGGCGTTCTGACTGCGAGGCCCTCTGCGGGCTTTCGTCAGCCACGCTTTCGCAAGCGAGAATGATGCTGCGCCTCGGCTCAGGCCTGTCCCCAGCCTGTGAAAACGGCAGCCCCGAAGCGATCACCAGCGTCGAGCGGGTGCTGGCAGAGATACGCCGGCGCCGCGCGGCGGAGGGGACGTGAGTTACGATTTTGGCGTGCGCCATAGTCGCTGAATGATGGTCGTGGCGAGGCGCCGATGGGCGATCCGCGCGACGTGAGTCTTTGCAAATATCCAGAATATCCGGCGACGGCCGCGCGCAATTTGTGTGTGCGCCGCTTTGGCGCGGCTCGCCCCTTTCATCGTTGCAATCAAAATATGTTGAAGGAGTGATTTCAAGAAGATTTGTCCAGTTAAATCATTATATTAGGAGCTTTGCATGACGGTTGTTTCTCCCATCAGTTATGGTGCTGTCGGTGATGGCGTGGCCAATGACAGTGCTGCTTTCAACAGCGCCATCGCGGCGCTGCCGTCTGGCGGTGGCGTGGTCGATATGCAGGGGCGGCCCTATGGCCTTCTGAATAGCGTCAATATCGACAAGCCGGTTCGCTTCATCAATGGAGGCAAATTCATTGCTCTTTCGGCGACGGGCGACCTGTTGAAGGTCGGTAGCGGCGTGGAGGGCTTCTCCTGCTCGGAAGTGACCTTTGATGTGTCGAGTGCCATCGCGCGGACCAGTGGCGCCGCCATCAATATTGCGGGTGATCCCAACCTGCTGGGCGCCGTCATCGGCCCCGTGATCACCAACAATATCTTCCGCAACCAGTTCCTGGCGATCAATGTCGACTATGCGCAGCATCCCGTCATTTCGGGCAACACGATTTTCAATACCGTGCGGACCGGTTCCGGCATCGTCATCGGCAACCAATATTATGTCCATGGCGCGACATTGAGCGGCAATCATCTGCAGGTCTCCGACGACAAGGACAAAGCGGCGGTCGGCATCCGGATCGGCTGGTGCGATGTCTATTTCATCGGCTTCAACAGTTCCGTGCGGCATGAAATCGGCGTGTCGATCAAGCCCGTCGGCAGTAGTCAATATGCCGGAACCGGCAAATTGATCGGCAATAATCTGGATACTTCCACCATCGCTGTCCTGGTCGAGCCGGAAAATGGCGGGCGGGTCTACACGCTTCTGGTCGACGGCAACTGGCTGTCGGCCAGCACGGCGGCTGCGGCGAAGATCAGGTCGAACAGCGGCATTGTGCGCGGTATTTCCATCACCAACAATGAAGCCAAATATGGCAGCGGCAATGGGATCGTGTGCGAAGGGCCGGCGTCGGGGACGGCGTTCGACGGGCTGTTCATTCGCGGCAACGTCGCTGCGTCGAACCCGAGCGGACGGGGTATCGACCTGAGCGGGGTCATCACGCATGTCAGTTCGTCCAACAATTATTGCGGTGTGGAACTGAACCCCGCCGGGATCGCGGACGCCAATCATACCGGCTATCATGTCAATGTCGGGGTCAGCGGCAAGTCCTGCTGCGACGATGTGGCCGGCAACAGCGTGGCGCAATTCCAGAATCTGAGCTCGACCTTCGCTGTGGCGGCTTGATCGAGCAAGGGCGGGGGCCATGAAGTTGGCCCCCGCCCGACTGGGTGAGGCGGTCGGATGATGAGGTGCAGGCCTGAGCTTTGAGCGTCGGGCTTTTGCGGTTGGGCGCTTCCTCTGATAGTCTGAGCACGAGGCTTTGGAGATCGGGCGATGCTGGTTGGGCTGATCCTGTTGGCGGCGGGGGCGATGATCGCGCTGTCGGTGCGCGCCGATTGGCGGTTCCGGGCGATCGACCGGCTGCCGATGCAATGGACGCTGACCGGGACGGTGAGCTGGCATGCGCCGCGGGCCGTGGCGCTGGCCTTCACGCCGGTGCTGGGGACGATGCTGATCCTGGCCGTGGGCGCGATGGCTTTGTGGGTGCCGCCGCGCGCCGGACAGGAGGGGCTGGTGATCCCGGTGCTGCTGGCGATCGCGGCGGGCATGGTGGCGATCCATGCGCTGCATATCTGGATGATCGGGCGCTGGGCGAGGGCGCGGCACTGAACGGGCATTGGGGCTGAGGAGGCGAGGATGCGGCGTGTGACCCGGAGCAGGATGGCGCTGATGCTGGTGGCGCCGATGGTGATGATGCTGCGCGCTGGCGCGCGCGGCGCGCCGCCGACAAGCTGGGCCAAGGCGGGCGTGTCGCTGGCCGACTATGCCGGCGATGCAGGGGCCTGCGCGGAGGCGACGCGGGACAGGGCGGTGACGGTGCGACCGGAGACGGCGCAGGCGCTGGATGCACTGAGCATGGTCGACCTGACGATGATCCTGCGGACCTATGGTGGCGATAGCGATGCCAGCCCGCTGATGGCGGCGGCGAATATCGGCATGCATCATGACGATGCCAATGTGGCGCGGCGAACGGCGAATTTCGGCGCGAAATATCAGGCGATAACGCGCAGCGACGTGCGCGCGCAGTTGCAGGCGGCGCTGGACCAGTGCCTGGTTGATCGCGGCTATGTGCGGATCATGCTGACGCCGGAACAGGTGGGCGGGCTGGCGAAGCTGAAGCGCGGGACCGCCGAGCGCACCGCCTATCTGCATGCGATCGACAGCGATCCGGCGGTGATCGCGGCGCAGCGGGTGGTGGAAGAATGACGATGCGGATCGGGATCGTCCTGGCCAGCCTGGCCTTGTGCGGGGCCTTGTTCTGGAGCGGGACGGTGCTGGTCGCGCTGATGATGGAATGGCTGGTCGCGCATCCGTGGGTGGCGAAGGCGATGGCGGCGTTGCCGATGCTGGTGCTGCCGCTGATGGCGGTGACGATCGTGCATTGGCGCCGCGATGCGGCGGACGCCGGCTGAACGGAAGGCGGCGGGCTGGCAAAGCGCCAATGTGGGACGGCGGAACGCACCGCCTATCTGCATGTGATCAACAACGATCCGGCGGTGATGGCGGCGCATCGGATGATGGAGGAATGAAGGCGCGCGGTGTGCCGCTCACTATATTATGCGGTGGACAATATAGAACGTGCAGTTTTCAATGATGACAATATTTGTTTCTTAATGTTTCATACATGGATTGGCTATAGCCGCCTCTGCGGGGTAAAGATCTGTGGGGGTTTTGGTGATCGGCAATATTGTCGTTCGCGTGCGCAGCGTGTGCGCGGGATGTCTCCACGATTTTCGGCATTCATGGCCGGTCATTCTGCTCGCGATGCTGATGACGATCCTGCTGGCGGCTGCCGCGACGGTGCAGTCCTTCCATGTCGACATCGTGGATCTGGCGCCGCTCTATGTTGCAATCATCATATTCTTGGCCAGCGGACTTTATATTCTTCGCCGCACGCCATCCGGGAATGCCGCCATGGCAGCGCGGGAAGGGAGCGGTCAGCGGCTGGGCCATATATTGGTGCTTACCGGGCTGTTCTACTTCATGGCAGCGACAGCTGCGCTGGGCTGTGCGGCGCTGGCGCGAACGGCATTGCCCTATGCGGATACGATGCTGGCCGCAGCGGACCGTGCGCTATATTTCGACTGGCTGGCGATGATGGCGTGGTTTCAGGCCAGTCCGCGGATCGCGACCTTGTTGATCCACGCCTATGCCGCGATCAACTGGCAACCGCAGTTGGCGATATTGCTGCTTTGCGGGCTGGGGCATCCAGCGCTGGCCTATCGGTTCATGACCGCCTGGGGCATGTGTTTGTTGCTGACGATAGTGATGTTCCCCTTCTTTCCGGCGGTGGCTGCATTCCATCATTATAATGTCGATCCGGCGCAGATGCCGGGTGCGACCGCCTGGGCTTCCTGGCATTTGGAGGCGTTGATGGAGGAACTGCGGTCCGGGGCTAAGGCCACGCTGGATAGCGATGCGCTGACGGGGATCATCACCATGCCGAGTTTTCATGCGGCATCGGCGATCCTTCTGATATTTGCCTTCTGGCCCTTCCCCTGGCTGCGCTGGCCGTTTCTGCTGCTGAACATGGTGATGTTCGCATCGGCCGTGCCGGTCGGCGGCCATTATCTGGTGGATACGCTGGGCGGTCTGATGCTGGCCCTCATCGCCATTGGGACGGCGATTGCCGTGCATGGAAGAGGCGAGGATATCCGTCTGGACTGGAAAACGATCGGGCATCAGGTCCGGCGACGGGAAGCGGGGCTGGCATCTGCCTGACGATGGCGGGCCGGCCTGTCGAGGATGAACGATCAGATGATTTTACCTGATGGGAAAAGCCTCTAAGAGACTGGTCAGATGAAGAAACTGATCCTGCTCGCCGCCGCTTCGGCCCTTGCAACCCCAGTGCTGGCGGCACCCGCCGCGCCGTCCGCGCCCGATGCGGCGCGGTTGAAGGCGACGGTCGAGAAGCTGGTCAGTTTCGGCACGCGTCATACGCTGTCGAGTGCGACCGACCCCAAGCGCGGGATCGGTGCGGCGCGGGCCTGGGGCAAGGCCGAGTTCGAGAAGATCGGCAAGGGCTGTGGCGGCTGTCTGAGCGTCGAGACGGTGGCGGATCGCTTCACGGGCCCGCGCGCGCCCGATGGCGTCGAGGTGGTCGATGTGCTGGCGATCCAGAAGGGTAGCGGTGATCCCAACGAGGTGGTGATCGTCGCGGGCCATATCGACAGCCGCGTGACCGATGTCATGAACATCACCAGCGATGCGCCGGGCGCCAATGACAATGCGTCGGGCACGGCGCTGGTGATCGAGGCGGCGCGGGTGCTGGCCGGGCAGAAATTCAACGGCACGATCGTCTATGCGCTGCTGTCGGGCGAGGAGCAGGGATTGTGGGGCGGCAAGCTGCTTGCCAGCACGGCCAAGGCGCGCGGCTGGCATGTGCGGGCGATGCTGAACAATGATATTGTCGGCAACACGGTGGGCCAGAATGGGCAAGTGGTTGCGGATCGCGTGCGGGTGTTCTCCGAAGGCATTCGCGCGGGCGACGACGCCAAGGCGAACCTGACGCGCCGGGCGATCGGCGGCGAGGATGACGGCCCGTCGCGGGCGCTGGCCAAGGCGATCGACGGCATTGCGCAGGCGGACCCGAAGATCGGGCTGGAGGTGCTGGCGGTGCGGCGGTTCGACCGGTTCGGGCGCGGCGGCGACCATTCGCCCTTCCTGGACCTGGGCTTCCCGGCGGTGCGCTTTTCGGTGGGGATCGAGAATTATGACCGGCAGCATCAGGACCTGCGCACCGAAAATGGCCGGGTCTATGGCGACACGGTCGATGGCATGGACTTTCCCTATCTGGCGAAGGTGACGGCGCTCAATGTTGCGACCTTGCGGCGGCTGGCCGATGCGCCCGCGGCGCCGGCGACGGTGTCGCTCGATGGCGCGCTGTCGATGGATACGCGGGTCTTCTGGGACGCGGTGCCGGGGGCGACGGCTTACAAGGTCTATTGGCGGCGCGCGGACAAGCAGGACTGGAGCGACAGCCGGGTCGTGACCGGCGCGACGCAGACGGTGCTGAAAGATATCGTGGTCGACGATCATTTCATCGGCGTCGCGGCGGTGGCCAAGGACGGGGCCGAGAGCCTGGTGACCTTTGGCGGGATGGCGCCGCGTAAATAGGATTTGGTTCGCGCGGAGGCGCGGAGGCGCGGAGATTTTCGGGAAGGCCGCCTGCGGGCGGCCTTTTTTGTTGCGCGCTGTTTGGGGAGAGGGGGCGGGGATGCAGATGGCCGATTGCGACTGGGTCGAGCAGGCGGCGGCCTGGCCCGAGCTGGCGCGCTGGCTGAGCGACGATGCGGCCGAGCGGCTGGGGCGGGACTGGCATTTCCTGGCGCGTCCCGCGCAACTGGCGCCGGCGGGCGACTGGCGCATCTGGCTGATGATGGCGGGGCGCGGTTTCGGCAAGACGCGGGCCGGGGCGGAATGGGTGCGCGCCATTGCCGAGGGCGATCCCGAGGCGCGGATCGCGCTGGTCGGTGCGACTTTGGGCGAGGCGCGCAGCGTGATGGTGGAGGGGGCGAGCGGCCTGCTGGCGGTGGCGCCCTGGTGGGCAAGGCCGGCCTATGCCCCGGCGCTGCGCACGCTGACCTGGCCCAATGGCGCGCAGGCGCGGCTGTTCGGCGCGGCCGAGCCCGAAAGCCTGCGCGGGCCGCAGTTCAGCCATGGCTGGGCCGACGAGATCGGCAAATGGCCGGGCGGGCAGGCGGCCTGGGACAATATGATGATGGCGATGCGGCTGGGGCATGATCCGCGCGTGGTGGCGACGACGACGCCGCGCCCGGTGCCGCTCGTGCGGGCGCTGGTGGCGAGAGATGGCGCCGATGTGGTCCTGACGCGGGGGCGGACGGCGGACAATGCAGCGCATCTGGCGGCGGGCTTTGTCGATGATGTGACGCGGCTTTATGGTGGCACGCGGCTGGGGCGGCAGGAACTGGATGGCGAACTGATCGAGGAGGCGGAAGGGGCGCTGTGGACCCGCGCGGCGCTGGAGGCGTGCCGGGTGCGGCATGTGCCGGGCGTGCTGGCGCGGGTGGTGGTGGCGGTCGATCCGCCGGCGACGGCGGGCGGCGATGCGTGCGGCATCGTCGTGGTCGGGCTGGGCGGGGACGGGCGCGGCTATGTGATCGCGGACGCGAGCGTGGCGGGCTGCTCGCCCGAAGGCTGGGCGCGGGCGGTGCGGATGGTGCAGTGCCACGAGGCGGATCATCCGTCCCGCTGGGCGGCCATCGTTTCGATCTCAGAGATTGCTCCGAAATTAAGTTGATTCGTATCAGTGGGTTATACTGACAGTGCATCCTGTCGTTGATTCAGCGGTATTGCAAAAAACTAAAGGAAATCAACGATGTGGGCCGATACCACTGAAACGCAGTATGTGCGTGCAGACTTGGCGGCCAAGCGATTTGATCGATGCCGAATGGGCGCTGCTCGAGCCATTCTTTCCGCCGCCCTCGCATGTAGGGCGGCCGCACAAGTGGTCATTCAGGCGGATTGTCGAGGCAATCCTGCATCTGTTGCGTGGCGGCAGCTCGTGGCGGATGCTTCCGCCGTGTTTGCCGCCGGTCTCGACGGCGCGGCGTTGGTTCTAT
>NZ_LUFI01000087.1:0-12316 GCF_005281675.1 Sphingobium sp. MP9-4
GCGCACGCAGCTCGTCGAGGATGGCGGTTTTTGACATGGAGGCAGGGACTCGAAAATATGTTCCCCATTTGTTCGCCCCAATCCTGCGCCGGAGTCAATGGCATTTCGTTCTTCATATGTTCCATGTTAAGGAGATGGCTTCGAGTCCCGGCAAGGAGGTCCCATCATGTCACGGCTGCATTGCGCGCGGGCGAGCATCGCCGAGATCGCGGCGCACTTCGGGGTCAATCCCTTGCCGTCGGTCGCGGTACCTGAGGAGACGGTGGAAGGGCTGCCGGGGCTGGTCGTCTTCGAGAAAGGCGGCCGGCGCCTGTTGCGGTCCATGACATGGGGTTTTCCGCGCCTGACCAAGGATATGCGCGCGCGCGGCGAAGAAGCGGGGCGGATCGGCTTGGTCGCTGATCTCACCAACCCAATGTGGGAGGAGATGGTGGTCGATCCGCGCTATCGCTGCCTCATCGTGCTCACCCATTTTGCCAATCCCGATGGCGTGCCCGGTGCCAGGACCAGGACCTGGTTTTCGGTGAAGCGCCAGCCGATCATCGCCTGGGCCGGCTTCTGCCGAAACCTGCTGAGCGAGGGGCCGGTCTATGCCGGCATGACGATGGAGGCCAATGCCGCGATCCCGCCGACCAATGACCGAATGCCGGTGCTGCTCGACCCCCATGACTATGACGCCTGGCTGCGTGGCGGTATCCAGGATGTGATCCGGTTTCAGTTCCGGCCACCTTTTGCAGCCGAGCGAATGAACGTGCAGCGAACCGAGGATAGCTGGCGCAGCAAGGCACCGCCGCCCGGAACGCAGGCGCAGGCGCTTCTGCTGTAGTCGGGGCGAGAAGTTTGCCGGCTATCCTGCCAGACAGGCGGCTTTCCCGTCTCTCGCGCCATGATAGGATGAAGCTGGAATCACCAGCTGCTCCAGCGGCTTCGTTCGAACAGGAGGTCAGCCATCTGCAATCTCTACACCGAGCGTCTGAGCGCTGCCGAGGTGGCCGCCCATTTCGGCGTCGCCAACCCGGTCATGTCCAATGCCGGTGACGAGGTCTATCCCGGCACGCCGGGCCTCGTGATCCGGGAGGAAGCCGGGCAGCGCATCATGCAGTCGATGACCTGGGGCTTCCCGTTGCGCCTCAAGGGCATGGCCCCGACGGCAAAGCCCAAGCCTGTCAACAATATTGCCGATCTCGCCAAGCCGATGTGGAAAGGCCTGGCGGCCAAGCCGCAATGGCGCTGCCTCATCCCGCTGACGGCCTTTGCGGAAGCGGAAGGCGTGAAGGGCGCCAAGACGCGGACCTGGTTCAATGTGAAGGGACAGCCGATCTTTGCATGGGCGGGGCTCTGGCGCGTGAGCGATGAATGGGGGCCTGTCTATTCGGGCGTAATGACCGATTGCAACGAAGCCATCCGGCCTGTGCATGATCGCATGCCGGTGCTTCTCATGCCGGAAGATTATGAGCGGTGGCTTCACGGCTCATTTGATGACGCGGTGTCATTTCAGGACCGCTGCTTTCCCGATGCGTTGATCGAGATGACGCGCACCAGCGAGCTCTGGGTGAAGAAGAAGGCGGTGGCCGAGGCTCCGTCACTCCTATGACCCGGGAGATGGAACGTTGGGCCGCGGCTCTCGCCGTTGATCGCCAATATGGCACCGGAGCAGCGGAGTTCATCGCAGGGCGCGTGAAAGCCCTTGCCATTGCGGGGGATGAGGCTGGCGTGCTGCGCTGGCTTGCGATCGCAGACTGCCTTGACGCTCTTGCCGCTGGCGGCACCATCCAGTGACATGATTGGCCGCATTTGGGGCCAGCCGCCGAACCGGTATCAACTGCCGCCAATGGCTCCGGCACGAAGAATCGTCGACGATATGGGCCGTGTGCGATCAGCGTCCTACGCCAGCGCCTGTCTTTCTTCGCCACAGCTTCATGATCGCAGACATCTGTTGAAACCCGCCATTTTCTGCGTCTCTTAATCATCCCATCGGCGGTCCGGCATCGCCATCAGATGGGAAAAAGCATGTCTGAGACCGCGACAATAGCTGTCAGAAAGCCCCAGCGCAGCGCGCGCATGCTGCAGACCGCCTTGGGGCCTCATATCGGGCGGTGGCTCCAGGATCCGGCCGTCATCGAGGTCATGCTCAATCCGGACGGTCACCTCTGGGTAGATCGGCTGGGCGAGGGCATGTCCGACAGCGCCATCAGGCTGGCACAAGAGGATGCAGAACGCATCATTCGCCTCATTGCCCATCATGTCGGCGTGGACGCACATTCAGGATCGCCGCGCGTGTCGGCAGAACTGCCGATAACGGGAGAGCGGTTCGAGGGGCTGCTCCCACCGATTGTCAGGGCGCCGACCTTCGCCATTCGCAAGCCAGCGACCGCGATCTTCACGATCGACGACTATGTCGCAGCGCAGGTGATCACGCATGAACAGGCGGCAGTGCTGCGGCGTGCTGTTGCCGACCGTGCCAATATCATCATTGCGGGCGGCACTGGGTCGGGCAAGACGACGCTGGCCAATGCCCTTCTCGCCGAAATCGCCAAGTCGCCGCATCGGGTCGTCCTCATCGAGGATATGCGTGAGCTGCAATGTGCCTCGCCCAATCTGGTCGCCATGCGGACGAGGGATGGCATAGCATCGCTGCAGGATCTGGTGCGCTCGGCCTTGCGTCTGCGCCCTGACCGCATCCCCATTGGCGAAGTACGCGGGGCAGAGGCGCTCGATCTGCTCAAGGCCTGGGGAACCGGCCATCCCGGCGGCATCGCGACGCTTCATGCCGGTTCCGCCCTCGGCGCGCTCCGCCGGCTCGAACAGCTGATCCAGGAAGCGGTCGCCACGGTGCCCAGCGCACTCATCGCAGAAACCGTCAATCTCATCGCGGTCCTTGATCGCAATGCCCAGGGCCGACGCCTCACCGAACTGGCCTGGGTGACAGGCCTTGATTCCGCGACCGGCAATTATCGCCTGATTTCTCATGCTTCCAGCTCAGGAGAAGATTCATGACCCATCCCCTCAATCGCTACGCTTCGCGGATGCGTGCCATGCCCGCCGCAGCCTGCATCGCCTTGATGCTGATAGCGGCGCCAGCAAATGCCAGCGGCTCGTCCATGCCATGGGAAGCACCGCTCCAGTCGATCCTTCAGTCGATCGAGGGGCCGGTTGCCAAGATCATCGCGGTCATCGTGATCATCGTCACGGGGCTCAGCCTCGCCTTTGGCGACACATCGGGTGGCTTCAGGCGGCTGATCCAGATCGTCTTCGGCCTCTCCATCGCCTTCGCAGCATCGAGCTTCTTCCTGTCCTTCTTCAGTTTCGGCGGTGGGGCGCTCATCTGATGCAGGACCATGACACCACGCCCGGCTTCCATGCGCCTGTCTATCGGGCGCTGGGCGAACCGATATTGCTGGGCGGGGCGCCGCGCTCGCTGGCGATCGTCAATGGTACGCTGGCAGGTGCGGTCGGACTTGGTCTTCGGCTCTGGATATTGGGCATCGCCCTGTGGGCCATCGCCCATTTTCTCGCCGTCTGGGCCACGCGCAACGACGCACAGTTCGTGGAGGTGGCCCGCCGCCATCTCAAATATCCCGGATGGATGCAGCCATGATGTCATTGCGGGAATATCGATCGACGTCGGCCTGCCTGGCAGACTTCCTGCCCTGGGCGGTGCTGGCGGCACCGGGCATCGTCCTCAACAAGGATGGGTCGTTCCAGCGTACGGCCAGGTTCCGCGGCCCGGATCTCGACAGCTCGACGCCCGCAGAACTTGTTGCCGTCGCGGCGCGCATCAACAATGCGCTGCGACGCCTGGGATCAGGCTGGGCGCTGTTCGTGGAAGCGCAGCGTCTGCCCGCGCAAGCCTATCCCCAAGGCCTGTTCTGCGACCGGGCATCGGCTCTAGTGGACATGGAGCGCCGCGCGCAGTTTCGCGAGGCCGGCGTCCATTTCGAGAGCTTCTATTATCTGACCCTGCTCTGGCTGCCACCGGCCGAGGAAATCTCGAGGGCGGAATCCTGGCTTTACGAAGGGCAAGTGAAAGGCGCACTCGACCCACTGACCCACCTGCGAAATTTTGCCGACCGGACAGATCGGCTGATCCATCTGCTCGACGGCTTCATGCCTGAAGCCCGATGGCTGAAAGATGGCGAGACGCTGACTTTCCTCCACAGCTGCATTTCGACCCGGCACCAGCGGGTTCGCGTTCCCGAAACACCGGCCTATATCGATGCGCTTCTTGCCGATGAGGGCCTGTCCGGCGGTTTCGAGCCGCGCCTTGGCGAGCATCATCTGCGCACCCTCACCATCACCGGGTTTCCGACGTCGACCTTCCCCGGTCTCCTGGACGAGCTTAACGCGCAGGCCTTTGCCTATCGCTGGTCGACCAGAGCGATCATGCTCGACAAGAATGATGCGACCAGATTGCTGACCCGAATCCGGCGGCAATGGTTTGCCAAGCGCAAGTCTCTTGCCGCAATCCTCAAGGAGGTGATGACGAACGAGCAGTCTGTCCTGCTCGACAGCGACGCTGCGAACAAGGCCGCTGATGCAGACATGGCGCTCCAGGCGCTGGGCGCCGATCATGCTGGCATAGCCTATGTAACGGCGAGCGTAACGGTATGGGACCGTGATCCGACCGAGGCATCGCACAAGCTGCGGCTTGTGGAAAAGGTGATCCAGGGGCGTGACTTCACTTGTTCGATCGAGCGCGTCAATGCCGTCGAGGCATGGCTGGGTGGCCTGCCTGGCCAGGTTTACGCCAATGTCCGCAGGCCTCCCATAACCACGCTCAACCTTGCGCACCTCATTCCGCTGTCCGCGGTGTGGGCAGGCGCCGCGCGCGACGAACATCTCGATGGTCCGGCGCTTCTCTATGGCAAGACCGAGGGATCCACACCCTTTCGCCTCTCCCTTCATGTCGGCGATGTCGGTCACACCCTCGTCATCGGCCCTACCGGCGCAGGTAAATCGGTACTGCTCGCCATGATGGCCATGCAGTTCCGTCGCTATGCCGGTAGCCAGATATTCGCCTTCGATTTTGGCGGGTCGATCCGCGCCGCCATCTTAGCAATGGGCGGAGACTGGTGCGATCTAGGGGGCCAAATTGATGCAGGTCAGGAAGCCAGCCCAAGGATTGCGCTTCAGCCACTGGCTCGGATCGACCAGCCGGCTGAACGAAGCTGGGCTGCGCAATGGATTGCTGCTCTTCTTGGAACGGAAGGCATTGCGCTCGATCCGGCCGACAAGGATCATCTCTGGACGGCGCTCAATTCGCTGGCATCGGCCCCTATCGCCGAGCGCACGCTGTCGGGTCTGGCAGCGCTCCTTCAGACCCAGCGCCTCAAACAAGCATTGATCCCCTATTGCGAGGGAGGCTCCTGGGGCAATTATCTCGATGGAGAAAGCGAAAATCTGGGATCGGCATCGGTCCAGGCTTTCGAGATCGAAGGTCTGGTCGGCTCCTCTGCCGCAGCGCCCGTGCTGGCCTATCTTTTCCACAGGATCGAATCGCATCTCGATGGTCGTCCGACCCTCATCCTGATCGATGAAGGCTGGCTGGTGCTCGATCATCCGCAATTTGCCGAGCAACTGCGCGAATGGCTCAAGACCTTGCGCAAGAAGAATGCGAGCGTGGTGTTTGCCACCCAGAGTCTTTCGGACATTGATGGCTCCGCGATTGCGCCGGCCATTATCGAGAGCTGCCCAACCCGTATCTTTCTGCCCAATGAGCGCGCCCTAGAGCCGCAGATCACGCAGATATATTCTCGCTTCGGCCTCAATGATCGCCAGATCGAGATATTGAGCAGGGCGACGCCCAAGCGCGACTATTATTGCCAGTCCCGGCGCGGCAATCGCCTGTTCGAGCTCGGTCTGGGTGAGGTCGCACTCGCCTTCACCGCCGTCTCTTCCAAGCAGGATCATCGCTCGATCAGCGACATCCTCGATCTGGTCGGACGGGAGCAGTTTGCCTCCAGATGGCTGACAAAAAGGGGCCTGGACTGGGCGGCAGACCTTCTCGCGCACATCGATATTGCGCCACCGGTGGATCCTGATCCGCAGATCCCTCCCCATGACGAGGAGCCTCCGCAATGAAGAAGCGCTTTGTCCTGATCGCTCTGATGGCGCCGATGGCAATCATGATCCCGCCGGCTGCGCATGCTCTGGTGGTCTATGATCCGACCAACTATGCCTCCAACGTCCTGCAGGCGTCCCGGGCACTTCAGCAGATCAACAATCAGATTCAGCAGATTCAGAACCAGGCCACATCGCTTCTTAATGAGGCAAGGAATCTGACGAGCCTTCCGCTTTCGACATTGTCGACACTCCAGGCACAAATAGGCCAGACCCGTCGCCTGCTCGCGAGTGCGCAGCGCATCGCTTATGATGTGCAGGACGTCCAGAATGTCTTTGCGACCCGCTACTCGGGCGCCGCGCTGCGCGGCGATGCTGCCCACATGGTCGCGAATGCCGACGCTCGCTGGCACGATAGCGTCGACGCGTTGCAGGATGCCATGCGCGTACAGGCCGGCGTGGTCGGCAATCTTGATGGCGCGCAGTCGAGCATGGAGCGCTTGATGGTGGCGAGCCAATCAGCAACCGGTGCCTTGCAGGTCGCGCAAGCAGGAAACCAGATGTTGGCGCTCCAGGCTCAGCAGCTTGCCGATCTGACGGCAATATCTGCGGCACAAGGCCGGGCTCAGGCGCTGGCGGCCGCGCAGCAGGCGGCGGTCGAAGCGGAGTCGCGCGAGCGTTTCCGTCGGTTCCGAGGCAATTGACATGCGGCGGCCGGGCATCGCCATATTATGCTGCGCTGCCGCGGGAATGATCGTTGCGCTGACAATGGTCATGGCGCGCGACCGAGCGGCCGAAACATCAGCCACGGTCCGTCCACAGGAGGCCAATGCTCCTGCCGCGCCGATCCCGCCCCAGTGCCGCACGGTCGCGCAGCCGGACGCAGCATGCCTGGCGATCTGGGAAGAGAGGCGACGCCGCTTCTTTGCGTCGGATCGCCCGCGATGACCGACACAGGCGTCATCGACGAGTTCCTCCTCGTCTTCACCACCTATATCGACAGCGGTTTCGGCTTGCTGGGTGGTGAGGTCGGCTTCCTCTCCTCCAGTCTCATCGCCATCGATGTGACGCTTGCCGCCCTCTTCTGGGCGTGGGGCGCCGACGAGGATATCCTCCAGCGCCTTGTCCGCAAGACGCTCTATATCGGCCTGTTCGCCTTCATCATCGGCAATTTCTCAACGCTTGCGACGATCCTGTTCCAGAGTTTTGCGGGATTAGGGCTCAAGGCTTCGGGAAGCGGACTTGCGATCGGCGATTTTCTGAAACCCGGTACGGTCGCCGCCACTGGCCTCGATGCTGGCGCGCCGCTGCTCGATGCGACGGCCGACCTGTTGGGTCCGGTCGGTCTCTTCACCAACTTCGTCCAGATCATGATCCTGCTCCTTGCCTGGCTGATCGTCGTGCTCGCCTTCTTCATCCTCGCGATCCAGATTTTCGTGACGATCGTGGAGTTCAAGCTGGTGACGCTCGCGGGCTTTGTCCTGCTCCCCTTCGCCTTCTTTGGTCGAACTGCTTTCATGGCCGAGCGCGTGCTTGCGCATGTGATCTCGTCCGGGATCAAACTGCTTGTCCTTGCGGTGATAACCGGGATCGGAACGAGCTTGTTCGCACGCTTTACGACCGCTGGCATCCCCGCCGAACCGGACCTGGCACAGGTGATGTCGATAGCCCTTGCTGCATTGACGCTCCTGGGGCTGGGCATTTTCGGTCCCGGCATAGCCAATGGGATCGTCTCGGGCGGTCCGCAGCTTGGCGCCGGGAGCGCAGCGGGTACGGCGGTCGCAGCGGCGGCGACCCTGGCAGCTGGCGGCGCGGGTGGAAGGCTGGCAGCCGGCGCCATCGGAAGCGCGGCAGGCAGCGCGGCAGCGAGCGGCGCCCGGATCGCTGGCGCCGCAACGCGGGCCTATTCAGCCGGCGCCAGCGGGAAATCCGGCGCGTCCGCGGTGGGCGGTGGTCTGGCAGAGGTTGCAAAGAGCGCTGCGGCATCGCTGACCTCGCCGCTGCGCAACAGCGCCGCCGGCCTCAAGGACGGTTTTGCCCAAGGACGTTCAGGCGCCACAGGACAGCCTTCAGGCGCGATCGCCCAGGAGGGCGCCGGCCATGTGCCGCATTGGGCCACGGCTATGAAGCGGCGCCAGATGATCAGCCACGGCGCCACAGTCGCCAGCCAGACGCTCAAAAGCGGCGACAGCCATGGTGGCGGCGCCGGCCCGGATATCAGCGAAAGGAACTGACATCATGTTCCAGCGAACATCGGTCCATTATGGAAAGTCGCCCGAAGCAGTGACCCCATATCAGCGGGCCGCTCAGGTCTGGGATGACCGGATTGGTTCGTCACGCGTGCAGGCGCGCAACTGGCGCCTGGCTTTCTTCGCCAGCCTCGCTCTCTCGACGACGATGAGCATCGGGCTGCTGTGGCAAATGGCGCGCGGAACCGTGACGCCCTGGATCGTCGAGGTCGACAAGCTTGGCCAAGCGCAGGCGGTGGCACCCGCAACGCGCGACTATCGCCCGACGGATCCCCAGATCGCCTTTCATCTTGCCCGCTTTGTCGAGCAGGTCAGAAGCCTGCCGACGGATCCCATCATCCTGCGTCAGAACTGGCTGCGCGCCTATGACTTCACGACCGACAGGGGGGCGGCAGCACTGAGCGAATATGTGCGGCGCGATGATCCTTTCACCAAGGTCGGGCGAATTCAGGTGGCAGTCGACATATCGAGCGTCATCCGCGCCTCGGACGACAGCTTCAGGATCGCCTGGGTCGAACGACGCTATGAGCAGGGCATATTGAGCGACACCAGCCGATGGTCGGCAATCCTGACCGTGGCGCTCCAGCCTCCTCAATCCGAGGACATCCTCACCAGAAACCCGCTCGGAATCTTCGTCGATGCCCTCAACTGGTCAAAGGAGTTCGGACAGTGACAAACCCTCGCCCCTCCCTGGTTGCCGGCAGTGCCGTCCCCTTGCTGGTCGCGTTCATGGTCGCGCCTCTGTCGATTGCGCCTGCATATGCGCAGGACAGCGGAGAAATGGCAGCGGCAAAGCACTCCTCCAACAACGCCACAATCAAAGTCGTGCCACTTCCGGTTCCCATGCCGCTGCCGGGGCAGCTCAAGCCTGTGCCGCATGCGGTCCGGGCGCTGCCGGCTGCGCCCCAGCGGGATGTGAAATCAGCCAACGCAGCGGCTCGTATCCAGCCCAGTCAGGGCGATTATGTGAATGCTATGCAGCGCTATGCGTTTGCAGATGGCGCGCTCTATCAGGTCTATGCTGCGCCCGGGCAAGTTACCGACATCATGCTACAGGAAGGCGAGGAGCTTGTAGGCGCCGGTCCGATCGCCGCCGGCGACACTGTACGCTGGATCATCGGGGACACCGTAAGCGGGAGTGGTTCCTCGCTGCGCGTTCATGTGCTGGTGAAGCCGACGAGAGGCGATATCGCCACCAACCTCATCATCAACACGAACAGACGCACCTACCATCTCGAACTGAAGGGGACGCCATCGACCTACATGGCATCGGTGTCCTGGACTTATCCACAGGATGCGCTGTTCGCATTGAAAGCTGCAGCGGCGCAGGAAAGCCGCAATGCGCCGGTCGCGACGGGCTTGGATCTGGCATCCCTGAACTTCCGTTACCAGATAAACGGGGATCTGCCTGCCTGGCGCCCGCTGCGTGCGTTTGACGATGGCCGTCAGGTCTTGATCGAGTTTCCCTCGGACATCGCGACCGGCGAAATGCCACCGCTTTTTGTCACGGGTGCATCAGGATCGGCCGAGCTCGTTAATTACCGCGTGCAGGGGCACTTCATGATCGTCGATCGCCTTTTCAGCGCAGCGGAACTGAGGCTTGGGGACAAGAAAACCAGCAAGCTGGTGCGCATCGAACGGATCGACCCGAAGCCAGTTCATCGGGCAAGCCGATAATGAGCAGCGCAGAAAATAGCAGCAAGCCGGCCGATAAGGTCGAGGACCAAGTCGGGATCGATAACGACGACATCCCGCCCGCCAATGTATCAAAAGGCAAAAATTCTGAGGCGGTTGCGTTGCGGGCGGCCTCGCCGCCGGCCATGCGTCTGTCCCGGAAAGCGATCGGGCTTCTGGCGGCCGTCAGTTGCATCTGCATTGCCGGAACATTGATCTATGCCCTGCGGCCAAAGACGATCGAGCGCGTCGAAAACATACCGGTCTCGCACGGCCGCATCAAAGCCGAAACCATTGCCTCAGCACCCGACGACTATTCCAAAATTCCCAAATTGGGGACGCCATTGACCGACGTCCCGGGACAGCCGCTGCTTGAAGCGGAACAACAGCCAAGTCTGACGAACCCCGGCCGCTCGCCACCCAGCGATGAGCGCCTGACGGCGCGCCAGCAAGAGCGAGAGCGCCAGAGGAGCATGCGTGAGGCCGCGCTATCGAGCAGATTGTTTCTTGCCTCAGCGCCGACGGTTGCAAGGGCGAAGGAACCGGACGGGGTGCTGCCAGCGGAGGCCAGAGCGCCCCGGGATCCGAGGGCAGAAGCTGAAAGCCAGCCCCTCCAGTCCCGAACCACCGATACGAATAGGCGCACGTTTCTGGCGCCGGTCGCTATCGCCGAGGCAAGCACACAGCGCGTTGCGAACTCGGCATCGCCCTATGTCGTGCAGGCGGGCAATGTCATCCCCGCTGCGCTGATCACAGGCATCCGATCCGATCTTCCCGGCCTTATCACCGCGCAGGTGACGGAAAATGTTTATGATAGCCCGTCGGGCCAGATCCTGCTCATCCCGCAAGGGTCTCGGCTGATCGGCGAATATGATAGTGCGACCGCAGCGGGACAGCAGAGGATATTGATCGCCTGGGACCGCCTGATTTTTCCCGACAGCCGTTCGATTCTGCTCGACCGGCTTCAGGGCGCCGATCAGTCCGGCAGGTCGGGCCTGCAGGATGGTGTGGACAATCATTGGGCCGGCTTGCTCGGCGCAGCATTCATCTCGACCCTGTTGAACATGGGGACCGAGGTTATGGCCGACGATGACGGAAGTCTCGTGCGAGCGCTGCGATATGGCACGCAGGACAGCATCAGTCAGGCAGGCCGACAGATCATCGGGCGGCAACTGACGATTCCTCCGACACTCACCATCAGACCTGGCCATCCTCTGCGCGTGATGGTGAAGCGAGACATCATATTGGAACCATGGGAAGGGCAGAAGTGATGGTCAAACTCAAGCTAGGACCGATCGAGGATGATAAGCCAGTCAAAATCTCGGTCGAACTTTCCGCTGCGGTACATCGGGATCTGACGGCTTATGCGCGCATCCACGCTAGCGACACAGGACTGACCCATCCCATGGCAATTGAGCGGTTGATCGGCCCGATGCTGGAGCGTTTCATGGCCAGTGATCGGGGTTTCAGAAGAGGATGATGCCCAAACGGCCTTCGACAAACTTCTGCGTGATAAAATAATCCCAAGAAATGAGTCTGGTGCAGCAGGTTACTGTCCAGCAATCAGACTCTCACTTTGTCCCTGCCGCAACCGATGATGGGAGGTGTGAGCATCAGGATGCGCCATTTGCACTGTCTCCAAGCAGTGACCTGAGCCTTTCGACCGGTTGGCCAGGCTTCATAACAAGCGGCAAGTGAGGATGCCGCGCTTGCAGTTCTGGAGGAAGTCCGGCAGCGCTGTACACTAGGAACGGTATTGCGCTTTCTATCAGCAAAAGTGCTAGAGGCGTCACATCGCGATCCCGGAGATTTGCGTCAACGATGGCAGCGTCAATCTTGGCCTGGGTAAGGAAATTGACGGCTTCACTGACGGCTGAAAACGGCCCGGCAACTGTACCGCCTACGGCTTCTACATTTTCGCAAAGCGCCATTGCAATAAGCGGATCATCCTCGACGATCAGCACGCAGAATCCTGATAGCATATGTTCTCCCTTGCAGCGGGAGCACAATGTCTCTCAGTCGGTGATGCGCCGAACATGTCACCGATAGGCTGTAAGCGGATTGATATGGATTAAGTTCCGAAATTCATTTTATATTTCAGCGACTAATTGTGGTGCCCCTATATTGTTGGTCGAGACGCATTGGCTATTTCCCGCCAAATCGCAGTCTCCAAGGCTACACCGTGCGGTATAGCCTTCCTTGCCATGCCTCCAAAAGGCAGGCATGGTTCGGTGTCACCGCGTAATCGACGCCACTTCGGTTTACGGCGCGCTTGATCCAGAACGCGACAGGAATTCCATGAACTATAGCGGAACGCGCATTGCGCGGTCGTC
>NZ_LUFI01000088.1:0-11100 GCF_005281675.1 Sphingobium sp. MP9-4
GCTGCGGGTGCGGGCTCAGCCGCCGGCGCCGCGGGGGCGATGTCGACCGGCGCGGTCGGCACCGCCATGGGCGCGGCCGGCGAGGGCGTCATCACCTCCTGCGCGAACAGGGGCGTTGCGGACAATGCCAGGACAGCGGCGATCGCGGCCGAGGCGGGACGGATGGATCGAATATTCTTGGTCATAGCGATAGATCAACCGCCGACCATCTCCATTGGCCTCAAACATATCGTCAAATGCGGGACGATCTGTTCGTCAATATCGATTAATTGAAAAATCAATCATCAACATGAACGGATGTTCATTTCGAACATGAACAACAGATTTATATCATGACTTCACAGCATCAGACATCGTCGCCGGACTCTTCCTTGCGCTCAAGACGCGCGCCATCCAGTAGAGCCGCCTTTCGACGTTCTTCTTGCTGGTCGGCAAGTTTCTGCGCCTTTGTCCGGCCGAACTTGGCGCGGTTGCTGTCTGCCGCCTGCGCCTTGTCGGCCCGATCCCTGGCCTTGCGCGCCAGACGAAAATTAATGACGTTGCTCATCTTCCATCCTTGGTCCTATGGGGAATAGTGCCACAGAGATCCGGGGCAGCACCAGTCGCCTTCGGCCCGGCCCTATAGGAAAATCATGCCCAGCATCCATGACGTCGCCGCCCTCGCCAAAGTCTCGATCAAGACGGTGTCCCGCGTTGTCAACAAGGCGCCGAACGTCAGCGACGAACTGCGCGAGCGGGTGAACGCGGCGATCGAGCAACTGGGCTATCGCCCCAACCAGTCGGCGCGGCGGCTGGCCGGTGGCCGCTCCTTCATGATCGCCTATCTCTACAGCAACCCCGCCCCCGCCTATACGGGCGGGATCCAGTCGGGCGCAGCCGCGCGCTGCCGGGACCTTGGCTATCATCTGGTGGTGGAGCCGATTTCCGACGGTGGCGAGGAGCGGATCGAAGTGCTGGACCGGCTGGTCGCGGCGCTGCGCCCGGACGGCGTGTTCCTGGTGCCGCCGCTGTCCGACGACGCGCTGCTGCTCGACCGGCTGGCGGAAATGAACCTGCCCTGCGCGCGGATCGCCGGCACGGCGGACGCATCGAAGGGTGGCATCAACATGCCGACGCCCGAACATGCCGCCGGACGGATGGTGGCCGATCATCTGGCGTCCTTGGGCCATAAGCGGATCGCGGTGATCACCCCGCCCCCGACCCACAAGGCGGCGCTGCAGCGCGTCGAGGGCTTCCGCGAGGGGATGGCGGCGGCCGGCCTGCCGATCGACGACAGCCTGTTCATGCAGGGCAGTTTCGATTTCGCGTCCGGCATCGCCTGCGCGGAAGCGCTGTTGCAGCGGGACGACCGGCCGACCGCGATCTTTGCGACCAACGACCCGATGGCGCTGGGCGTGCTGACGCTGGCGCATGACCTGGGCCTGCGCGTGCCCGAGGATCTGTCGGTGGCCGGGTTCGACGATACGCCCGCGAGCCGCACCAGCTGGCCGCCGCTGACCACCGTGCGCCAGCCGCTGGACCATATGGGCCGCGCCGCGATCGACGCGCTGATCAATGGTCCGGGCGAACCGCCGCGCTTCACCTTCTCGCTGGTCGCGCGCGGCAGCACGGGCGCAGCGACGCCGTAAGACGAAGGCAAGGCCCGGCATTGCCAGCGAAAAATCCGTCAGCCCGTCCCGGCGCAGGGAACCGAAAGCGGCGCGGGCCGTCATGCTCATTCGCGCCCCTATCGTTCATGCGCGCCCTGCCCCGTCGACCTGCCTGGAGCATCATCATGGCAAAATCATTCGGACCCGCGGCCATCGCCATGACGGCGATGCTGGCCCCTCTCATCGCCGCGCAGCCGACAAAGGCGGCGGCCGCGCCGCCCGAGATCGTCGACTTCCTGGTCCAGGATGTGTGCCTGAACGATAACGGGAACATCATCGTCGGTATGATCCCCACCGATGCGCGCTGCAAGAACCGGCGCGACCTGACGTCGGCGGACCGGATGCCCTATCACCTGACCAAGGTGGTGCCCCAGAACGCATTGGATTGCGGCGCCCGACGGACGATCCGCGACAATATCCTGTGGCAATATCGGGGCGATGCCCCGACGATTATCCTTCGAAAGTCCTGACGCTGTGGACCAGGGGCGATTTCACTTACAGTTCGGGCAAGCGACTGAACACCAAATTGCCCCCCTATTCGCAGGTCGATCCATCCGGCTTGACGCGCGGCAGATGGAGCGGACCTACTGGACCCGCGAGTTTGGCCAGGTGCGCTGGGAAGAGTGGAAGCGGGACGATTATACCCGGTCGCGCGACGGCAAGTCGGCATCGGAAATGGCGGAAAGCTTCTTCGACGACATAGCCGGGCGCGGGCTTCCGCATCCTGGCGAGGAATTTCGCGGTGTCCCCGGTCAGCCGGTCGATATGCCGGCGATCCACGCCCGGCGCGGGAACGATCTGCACCGGCGGTCCCATCAGGGCCGGCAGCGGCGCGGGAAAATGATGGGACGAAGGTTCGCCCTTCATGTCCCAGCCGCCATTGGTCGCAGCATCGAGCGCCGCCTCCAGCGCGGCTTTGCGCCCCTCATCACCGCGATTGAGGCTGATCGAACGGCGCAGAAACAGGGCGTATCGCTGATCGGCCGCAGCATTGGCGCGCGCCAGCAGCATGTCGGCCGCAATATCGCCATGTCCGCTTCGCTGCAACTGCCCGACCAGCGGAAAGAAAAGGGCATGGCCATCCGGCAAGGCCCCGATTTCCGTTCCCACGGCCGCGACCAGCGCTTTGTCGTTCAGCGCGCAGGCGGCTGTCAGCTTCATGCGCAACAGAGCAGTGTTGAGTTCTGCCGGCTCGACCGACGCCGCAAGCGCGTAGGCATCATGCCAGCGCAAATCCAGGCAGAGCGCGCGGCAGGTTGCGATGATCCGGCCAATTGCCGCCGCATTGTCCACCATATCCATCGACCGGTCTTGCCCCTGTAATCAGATCGAACCCCAGCACCCATTGGCACTTCGTCCTGCACATCCGCATATTGCCGCTTGCAGCGCTTCGGACAATCCCCCGTGTTCACGTCGGCAAGTCACAAGATCGCAGCGTCATCCAATTGAAATGCCTTGGTCATCAAACTGACCGCAGCGCCCGCTAAGCGGCCGGTCGCATGAGCGAGCATCCTTCTGAACAGGCGCTGCGGGCGCCGCGGCGGCTATGGACCGGCTGGGCCGGGCTGCTGGCGCAGGTCGAGCGGATGACGCGGCGTTCCGACAGCGAGGATCTGTTGCACGATGCCTATGTCCGCATGGCGGCCCGGCCCGAACGGCCCGACAATGAGGAAGCCTTTCTGGTCCGCGCGGCGGTCAACCGGGCGAAGGACAGCTATCGGCGGGAAAAGGTGCGCGGGCCAGCGGGTGGCGAGGATGCGCTGGCGCTGCTGCGCGACGGCGCGCCGTTGCAGGACGAGGCGCTGATGGCGCAGGCGCGGCTGCGGCGCGTGTCGGAAGGGATCGACAGGCTGCCGCCACGCACCCGCGAGGTGTTCCTGCTGCAGCGGATCGACAATCTCAAATATCGCGAGATTGCCGAACGGCTGGACATCAGCCAGAGCGCAGTCGAGAAGCATATGGCCAGGGCGATGAGCTTCCTTGGCGAATGGACGAAGGATTGGTGAGCCCCGACATGCCCGGTGAGCGCCCCATGGCCCGGACCGCCGCCGAGTGGATTGCAAGGCTGAATGCGGACGAACGGACGGTGGACGACGAGCAGGCCTTTCGCGCCTGGATCGCGGCTGACCCCGCACATGCGGCCGATTTCGAGCGGGCGACCGATATCTGGGCGCTGGTGCCCGGCACCGATGCGGCGGCGCGTCCTGCGCCGGCATCCGTACGCCCCCTTTCGCGCCGGCGGATGATGGCGGCCTGCGCCGGCACTTTGGTGGTGGGCGGCGGTGGCATGGCGATCATGCAGACGGCGATGGCGGGCACCCGCTATCGCACCGGCATCGGCGAACAGCGGCGGCTGACCCTTCCGGAAGGATCGGCGCTGTTCCTGGATGCCGATACCGATGTGCGGGTGCTGGCGAGCGCCAGCCGGCGGCGGTTGTGGCTGGAACGGGGGCGCGTCGCGCTGACGGTGAAGCCGTCCGCCGTGCCCTTTGCGATCGATGCCGGCCGGGGGCGTTTCGTCGCCGGCAGCGGCCGGTTCGATGTGCGGCGCGACAGCGATGACCGGCTGGCGATGACGGCGCTGGCGGGACAGGCCGATGTCGCGGTCGCCGGCGGGCAACGCAGCCTGTCGGCCGGGCAGCGCATCCGCACCGATGCCGCCGATGTCGTGCAGCTCGATCGGCCCGATGTCGAAACCACCCAGGCCTGGCTGAGCGGGCGGGCGGCCTTTCATGACGACCGGCTGGATGCGGTGGCGGCGGAGGCCAATCGCTACAGCCTGACCCGGCTGGTGATCGCCGATCCCGCCACCGCTGCGCTGCGGGTGAGCGGCATGTACCGGATGGGCGACAATGTCGCGCTGGGCCAGGCGCTGTCGCAATTGCTGTCCGTGCCCGTCCGCCAGGTGGACGACCGGGTGCTGCTGGGCGGCTGAAAAAAATCGCCGACGCCGGGGTGGGGTAAAATCCCGCTGGCGCGTCGGGGAGGCGCGGCGCCTTCTGCCGCTGTCCACGGGGGATGATCGTGACCGTTTCTTCTTCGCGCACTTTGCGCCGCTCTCTGGTGCTGGGCGCCGCTCTTGCCGCCTTCTGCGCGGTTCCGGCCCAGGCGCAGCCGCGCCAGGCGACCGTCCAGATCGCCGCGCAGCCGCTGGGGACCGCGCTGGAGGCGCTGGCCCGCCAGACCGGCACCGACATCTTGTTCGCGCCGCAACTGGTGGCCGGAATGACCGGCCCGTCGCTGAGCGGCCGGATGGACGCGATGGCGGCGGTCGAGCGGCTGATCCAGGGCAAGCCGCTGGCGGTGCGGCGGCAGGGCAATGGCGCGCTGCTGATCGTGGCGGCGGTGGCCGGTCCGCAGGAGACGGTGGCCAGCGGCGGCGTCGAAGTCGCGCCCGACATCATCGTCACCGGCTATGCCGCCAGCCTGTCCGGCGCGCTGGCCGAAAAGCGCAAGGCGACCAATGTCGTCGACGTGGTGAAGGCCGAGGATATCGGCAAATTCCCCGCCCAGAACATCGCCGAAGCGCTGCAGCGCGTGCCCGGCGTATCGATCGTGCGCGATCGCGGCGAAGGCGTGTTCGTCCGCATCCGCGGCCTGGGCGCCAATTTCCAGGTCGTGACGCTCAATGGCCGCTCGGCCGCGGTGAACGAGAATGTGCGCGACAGCGGCCAGAGCGGGCGCCAGTTCCGTTTCGACACGCTGCCGTCCGAACTCATGTCGGCGGTCGAAGTCATCAAGAGCCCGCGCGCGGACCTGGCCGAAGGCGGCATCGGCGGCATCGTCAACCTGCAGACCTTCCGCCCGATCGACCTCAAGAAGCCGGTGCTGGCGCTGTCCGCCACCGCCAGCTCGCCGCGCCTGGCCGATACCGTCGATCCGCGCCTGTCGGGCATGGCCAGCTGGGTCAATGAGGAAGGTACGTTCGGCGCGCTGATCGCGGCGGTCTATGACGAGCGCACCACGCGGCAGGACCGCGTTACCGGCGTCGGCTGGGCCGACGGACGGATCGATGCAGACGGCGACGGCACGCTGGACAGCGACACCATATTGGTGCCGACCAGCACGCGCCCGACGCTGGAGCGCGAGAATCGCGACCGCATCGGCCTCAATGGCGCGATCCAGTGGAAGCCCGACGACCGGTTCGAACTGAACGTCGATGGCCTGTGGAGCCGGCTCAACATCGATTATGACGAGCTGACCTATTCGACCGATTTTTCCGCGACCACGCCGGGCGCGATCGTGCCGGGCACGGCGGTGATCGAAAATGGCGTGCTGACTGCCGCGACCGTCAACACATCGACCCAGATCGGGCGCGAGACGTCGCGGCTGGAATATGAGAATTGGCTGATCGGCGCGAACGCCAAATGGTCCGCCAATGGCTGGACGCTGGCCGCCGATGCGAGCCTGGGCCGGGCCTATTCCAATACGCCTACGCCCATCTATCGCACCCGCCTGCTCGGCAGCGTCGGCCAGGTCGCGTTCGATTATGGCAAGGTGGGCGAACGGTTGCCGAACCTGGAGTTCCTGACCGCCGACCTGACGCAATCGACCACCTTGCCCGGCCGCCGGATCGAATATCGCGTCAATGACTCGCTCGATCGCCAGCGGGCCGCGACCTTCGACGTGACGCGCGAGCTGAGTGGTGTGGTGCAGGCGCTGCGCTTCGGCGCCAAATATGAAAAGCGCGACCGCACCTATAATCGCCGCGACATTAATTTCACCAGCGGCATCGCCGGCCAGCGCTTCGACGACAGCTATTTCGAGGCCTTCCCGGTCGATGATTTCCTGAGCGGCGTGGGCGGCAACCTGCCGACGAACTGGGTCATGCCCGATCCCGACCGCTTCTGGGACGCGGCGACCGGTAAGGAGGCGCTGCTGGACGCGCCACTGACCCGTGGCGACCGGCGCAACAGCTATGCCATCGATGAACGGATCATCGGCGGCTATGGCATGGCGGAGTTCAGCCTGCCGCTGGGCGGCATGACCATCCGGGGCGACGCGGGCCTGCGCTATGCCCATACCCGCCAGACATCGTCGGGCTATGCCGACAATGGCAGCGCGGCGCTGCCGGTCAGCTATGAGCGCAATTACGGGAATTTTCTCCCCTCGCTCAACCTGGTCGCGGAGTTCACGTCGAACCTGCAAATGCATCTGGCCGCGTCCAAGGTCATCACCCGGCCGTCGCTGGCCGACCTGGCGCCGCGGCTGACGATCAATTCCAACCCGACCGTGCTGACGGCGGTGGGCGGCAATCCCGAACTGCGACCATTCGAGGCCTGGCAATATGACGGCACGGTCGAATGGTATTTCGCGCCGGGCAGCGCGCTGATCGGGGGCGCCTTCTACAAGGACATCACGACCTTCGTCTTCCAGCAGACCCGCAATTTCGACCTGGATGGCCAGATCTATCGCCTGACCGCGCCGCAAAATGGCGGCAATGCCTATGTCGCGGGGATCGAGATCGCTTATCAGCAACTGTTCAAGATGCTGCCGGCGCCGTTCGATGGCCTGGGATTCCAGGCCAATTACACCCATACCAAGAGCAAGGGCACCTATGCCCTGTCCGACGGCACCACCTTCCGCGACGACCTGACCGACGTAGCGGGCGACAGCTTCAACCTGACCGCCTTCTATGAAAAGGGGCCGGTCGGCGCGCGGGCCAGCTATAGCTGGCGCGGCAAGGTGCTGCGCGACGTCGGCGGCGGGGGGCTGGCCGCCAATAACGACGCGGCGTTCGGCAGCCTGGACTTCGACATTTCCTACAAGGTCACGCCCAATGTCACATTCGTGGTGCAGGGCATCAACGTGGCCGGCGGCGTCCAGTGGCAATATGTCCGGGACGATCGCTTCGCGGGCTACACCGATTATGGCACCACGCTGATGGCCGGCGTGCGCGCCCGTTTCTGAACGGAAGGACGGCAATGACGATGCGATCGATCGGGATCATGCTGGCGGCGGGCGCAATGCTCGCCGCCGCTCCGGCGCAGGCCCGCAATGATGACGGCGCCGCGCCGCAGCGGGCGCGCAACATCATCCTGTTCCTGGGCGACGCCGGCGGCGTGCCGACGTTGAACGCTGCGGGCATCATGGCGCATGACCGGCCGCAGTCGCTGTTCATCCAGTCCATGCCCCATGTCGGCCTGTCCGACACCTCGGCTCTCGACAATTGGGTAACGGATTCGGCGGCGGGCATGAGCGCGATCATGACCGGGCACAAGACCAACAGCGGCATGATCTCCGCGCTGCCGGCGGCCGATGGGGCGATAACCCCGGTCAAGAGCTTCCTGGAATATGCCGAGCAGCGCGGCCTTTCCACCGGCGTCGTCACCAACATGCCGATCTGGGACGCGACGCCGGCCGCCTGCTTCGCCCATGTCGCCACGCGCAAGGACAAGGACCAGATTTTCCGCCAGATGCTGACGCCCCGCTTCGGCAATGGCGTCGACATCCTGATCGGCAAGGGCCAGGCCGATGCGGTCGCATCCTTCGCCAAGGATGGCACCACGCCCCAAGCGGCCTTTGCCAAGGCGGGCTATCGGTTCGGGGACGATCCGGCACTGGTGAAGGATAACGGCCGGGCGGCGGTGCTGCGCGATGCGGATTATGCACCGATACCGGCGGTCGAGGCGACGATCGGCCAGCTTGCCCGCAATCCCAAGGGCTATTTCCTGATGGTCGAATGGGACATGCACACCGACAAGCCGGAAAATGGCCTGAAGCATGTGATCGAGATGGACGAGATGATCCGCCGGGTGAGCGCGATCGCGGGCAAGGACACGCTGATCCTGTTCACCGCCGACCATAGTTTCGGCCTGCGCATGACCAGCGGCAAGCGGAACGCGCCGATGGCCCAGCAATATGCGACCGCCGCCGCCAAGCCGGGGGCAACGGTCGCGAGCAATGCGATCATCGGCGTCGAGGACAGTCACACCGGCGAGGAAGTGATCGCCGCCGCCGCCGGGCCGGGCGCCGATCAGGTCCACGGCTTCTTCGCCAACACCCGCCTGTTCGACGTGATGCTGAAGGCAATGGGCTGGACGAAGGAGGATTGAAGGCCGCAGCGGCACCCGGCCCGATCCTGCGGATCAAGCTGTGGTGCCGCTGATATGTCGGGGATGACGGACTGGAGCGGGTAGCGGGGGACTGACGGCTCAGTTTTCGTGAATCAGCGTCCTCGCCCATCATTCCCACTTCATCGTCACCGGCTTCGCCCACGATATCCGCGATGATCCCGGTGACGCTCTCTCCCTCATCATGGGCAGAAGCATGGGTGGCCGACGTTGCCTCCGGCTTCTTCGAGCGTTTGGTCATGATGCTGATCTCCATGATGTGCGGTGACGGTCGCCCAGAGCATGGGCGGTGGTGGTCGGTGGATGACGATGTGGCCTGACGATGTCGGGGCTACGATCGGGGAGATGATCCCGGCTCGATGCTGGTGGTGGCCGTCGATATGAAGTGGGGTCCCGAAGGACGCCGATTTCAGTGGCGGGTGACGCCTTCTGGAACTTCATTGTCATCGTCGATGAAGGTTTCCATGCCCTCAGTGGCGACCGTCTGGGTGAAGGCTTCGAAGGCAGCTTCATCTGTGTCGAACAGATCATCCCAGACTGTTGATGTCCCAGCGTCGTTGACCACTTCGAGCGCCCACTTCGGATCATGTTCGAGCCGATAGACGAGAACCCGGACGGTAATACCATCTCGGCTGACGGTGCGGGATAGCGGTGATTCGATGATGATGGGATCGGTATCGGCCATGGTCGGTTCCTGCGATGAAATCAGCGATATGATATGTCAGGCAGCCAGTGCCCGGTATACCGATGCGCGGCCGATTTTCATGGTTTTGGCGATTTGGGTTGCGCCCATACCGGTCGCATGAAGTTCCTTGACCTTCACGGGATCGATCGATGCCGGACGCCCCTTATAGACGTCACCACGGGCTTTGGCGTTTTCGATCCCACGACGTTGGCGGGCGCGAATGAAGTAACGCTCGACCGAACCCATAAGGCCGAACAGGGTCAACATTACTTCAGCCATCATATCGGTCCCGTCGAAGCGAATGGCCGGATCGTGGATACGCAAGATCGCTCCCTTTTCGATTACCCGGCGAGCGACCGCCAGCAGGTCAGAGGTGTCGCGTGCGATTCTGTCAGGATGGAGGCAAAGAAGTTCGTCCTCTCGATCCAGCAGCCGCAATGCCGCTTCCAGTTGATCGCGACCAGTCAGGCTGGCTCCGCTGCCAACATCGGCAAACACGACCACCGCGCCCAGTTCTTCCAACTTCATTTTCTGTGAGGTGATATCCTGCCCGATATCGGTGCTGATCCGCGCGTAACCCAGAACCTTACCCATAACGTCTCCGGTTGTATCATATGGGTCTAGATCATTGCCGCCGATCGTCTCGAAAGCCTGTCGCTAACCCTGTTGAGGCAGCCTGTGCGTCTCATGGTTTGATCCGCTTGAGGTTACCCATCTGAAGCAGATTCTCACTTCCTTCTGATCGGTTCAAGCACTTCATTTACTTCGATTTTTTGGGAAACAAGGTTCATGGTCCAGTGGGCCACGCTGGGAGCCCATCCATGGACCTTTATCACTTGCGAGTAGGCGATTATGTGATCCGGGACAGTGATCTGGACGGTCGCTGGATCGGTGAAGTGATGCATATCCGCGCGCGTGTTCATTACCGCAACGCTGACTTCCCGGCGCGGGACTGGATCGATATCGCGACCGCTACCCCCTATCCACATTGCCTGATGAACTGGCCCGGTCCTCCGTCGATCCACAAAGCCAGTGAGGACGAAATCGCGCAATATGGGCTGGCGGGTCGTCCTCGGATCACCACGCCCCGGTTTTTCAACGAGTGATGTCGTCGCCCTGCTATGCATTACCATGTCGGATAAAGTGTGCAGCCCGCGCCATCACATATCGATGGTCGACGAACCTGACTGGTATGGCCGAAGTGCCACATGACCACCGGGCGGGCCGCCCGCCGGGGACGCTACGCTTTCGGTCCGATTAGTGCCCCCGCCTCTATATATTATAAGGAAGGGGCACTATTTTTGCCGTATCGCGATCAGCGAGACGGTGACACTTCGGATGGCATTGCCGCCTCGGGATGGCCGTGATCATGATCGACGGGGACGCCAGTGCGGTGAAAAATATCTGATACACCAATGCATCTGATATTGATGTCTCGACACCCATGGTTGGGGACGTTGATGTTGTGACAACCATGGCACGGTGATCGATCGTCACAGGCGCAGAGCACGGAAATTCAAGGCTCCCCGCAATCATCATAGCAGACATCGTGCTTCCGCCATCATCAGTAGCGCTACGATCCGGCACGAAAGGCCCGTGCTGTTAAAGTAGCGGTTAAAGTTGTGCTACCAGATGAGAGGAAATGGCGGAAATCTGCGGGATTGAAGGTGTCAGGAAGACGGCTGCACGAGAA